>JAPJRA010000002.1 GCA_030824835.1 Geminicoccaceae bacterium
GCCATCGCAACTGTCCTCCGACCATGCTGTTGCGACAATCGCTTGAATCCGCCCAGGCGGGTATCGTCCCATCGGTGGGAAGCGTCGGTGACAGCTGTGACAATGCGCTCGCCGAGACCGTGATCGGCCTGTTCAAGGCCGAGCTCATCCACCGGCGTGGACCATGGCGCTCCCGCGATGCCGTCGAGTACGCCACGCTCGAATGGGTCGACTGGTTCAACCACCGCCGGTTGCTCGAGCCGATCGGCAACGTCCCACCCGCAGAAGCCGAAGAGCGGTACTGGACCCAGACCAAAGACCTTGCCATGGTAGCGTGACCCAAATCAACCAGCCTCCGGCAATCCCGGCGCGGTTCAAGGTGCCTTGATCCAACTGGGCACGTCGCCCAGCGAAACCGCCGGCGACGTGCCCTGATTCATCCCTCGTCGTGCGTGGTCGCTAGGCCGCCAACCCCTTGGCGAGAAAGCTCGACATACGCCGTGAGAACGCGCCGGGATCCGGGATCGGCTCGCCCTCGATGATGCGGGCCTGATCAAGCAGCAGTCGCGCCAGCTCGTCGAATTCGACGCCGCTGGCCTCATCCGTTGCCATGCCCGCCATGCGTCGTGTCAGCTCATGCTGGCCGTTAATCTCGAGCACCCTCTTGGAAAGCTTGTCGATCTGGCTGTGTTGCTTGAGGAACCGCTCGAGCCGCAAGTCCAGACCATGGTCCTCGGCGACCAGACAGACAGCGCTGCCGCGCAGCCGCTTGGACACGCGAATATCGGTGACCTCTTCCCCAAGCGAAGCCTTGAGCCTGGCGATCAACCGCTTGAGCTCGGTGTCGTTCAGCGCCTCCTCGGCCGGCGCCGCTTCGGCGTCACCCTTGACCACGGACAGGTCGACGTCCCCACGGGTCAGCGATCGTAGCTGGTGATTTTTGTAGTCCTTGACCTCCTGCAGCCAGAACTCGTCCACGGGATCGTCCAGCAGCAGCACTTCCACACCCTTGGCCAATGCCTGCTCGAGCTGTGGGCTGGTGCGCAGAGCGCTGTGGCTCTCGCCACTGATGTAGTAGATGGCCTCCTGGCCCTCCTTCATCCGCCCGACATAGTCGGCAAGGCTGGTCCAGTCGACGCCGCGCGTGCTCCGGAACCGGGCCAGGTCCAGGAGCTTCTCGCGATTGTCGGCATCCTCGTAGAGCCCCTCCTTGAGGACGGCACCGAATTCGGCCCACCAATCGTCGTAGCCCTTCACCTCTACGGCGTCGCTGGCAGTAGCGTCGCCGTCCCCTGTAGGCCCCTCGGGAGGGGTTGCCTTGGCCTTGGTGGCCAGCTCGTCGAGCAGCCGGCGGACCAGGGCCTTGCGCATCTTGGCGATCACCGCGCCGTGCTGCAGCGTCTCGCGACTGACGTTGAGCTGCAGGTCCTCGCTGTCGACCACGCCACTGACGAAGCGCAGGTAGCGAGGCATCAACGCTTCGAGATCGGAGGTAATGAACACCCGACGGACGTATAGCTTGACCCCGTGCCGGCGCTTCGGATCGTGCAGGTCGAAGGGCCGTGAGCTGGGGATGAACAACAGCGACGTGTAGGTTAGGGCGCCTTCGGCGGCAAAGTGGACCCGTGCGAACGGCTCGTCGAACGCGTGCGCGACGTGGTGGTAGAATTCCTTGTATTGGGCTTCGGTGAGCTCGCTCTTGGGCCGAGTCCAGATGGCACTGGCCTCGTTGATCTGCTCGGGCTCGGAGAGGTTCGTCTTGGTGTCTCCGGCCTTGGGCCGGCTCTCCAGAATGATCGGGATGCCGATATGGTCGGAGTAGGTCCGCACGATCTGGCGGATCTTCCAAGGATCGAGATACTCCTTGGCATCGGCCTTGAGGTGCAGCGTAATCGACGTGCCGCGCGGGGTGCCGGCGGGCGCTTCCTGCACCGTGTAGCCGCTCCGTCCGTCCGAGGCCCAAAGCCAGCCCGTCTCGGCGCCGGCCTTGCGGCTTCGCACCACGACCCGGTCCGCCACCATGAATACCGAATAGAAGCCGACACCGAACTGGCCGATCAGCTTCAGGTCGTGCTCCTGCTTCCCTGACAGCTGGTTGAGGAACCGGGCCGTGCCGGAGCGCGCGATCGTACCCAGGTTTTCGACCAGGTCGTCGCGGTCCATGCCGATGCCGTTGTCGGATAACGTCAGCAGCTCCTCTGCCTCGTCGGCCAGGATGCGGATCTTCAGCTCCGGGTCGTCCCCCAGCAGCTCGGGCTGGCTCAAGGACTGGTAGCGCAGCTTGTCGCAAGCGTCGGAGGCGTTGCTGATCAGCTCGCGCAGGAAAATTTCCCGCTCCTTGTAGAGCGAGTTGATCACCAGATCGAGCACACGGCCGACATCGGCCTCAAACGGCTGCACGGTCTCGGTCATGTTGTTCACGTCTTCCTGAATTTGGTGGCGCAGTACGTTGCGCCCGATTTGGGGACGCCATGTGCGGCGTTCAACGGTATGTCCGTGCTGGACGCAGCAACATCCGAGGGTGCAGTGTGCTATCTCAAATAAGCGAGGGTCTGGGCAATGGATCGGCCAGCTGGGATGGGTGAATTGCCACCTGCGCCGGAGCGGATCTTGGGTTCGATCTGCGACGCGATCGGCAACACGCCACTGGTGCGCCTCAACCGACTGCCGCTCGAAGCGGGCTGCGCCGCCGAAATCCTGGTCAAGCTGGAGTTCTTCAACCCGCTCTCGTCGGTCAAGGACCGCATCGCGTTGTCCATGATCGAGGCCGCCGAGCGGGCAGGCAAGCTGACGCCAGACAGCACGATCGTCGAGCCGACCTCGGGCAACACGGGCATCGCGCTCGCCTTCGTCTGTGCCGCCAAGGGTTATCGGCTGGTGCTGACCATGCCTGAAAGCATGTCGGTCGAGCGGCGCAAGATGCTGAAGATCCTCGGTGCCGAGCTGGAGCTCACGCCAGCCTCGCAAGGCATGCGCGGTGCCCTTCTCGCCGCGGAGCGCATCGTCGCCGAGCGCCCCGGTGCATTTATGCTGCAACAGTTCGAGAACCCCGCCAACCCGGCCGCCCATCGGCGGACGACGGCTGAGGAGATCTGGCGTGATACCGGTGGGCGGCTGGACGCCGTTATCGCCGGCGTTGGCACCGGTGGCACCATCACGGGCTGTGCCCAGGCCCTTAAGGGACGTGGCGCCGGCATCAGGTTCATCGCGGTAGAGCCAGAGGACAGCGCCGTGCTCTCCGGTGGCAAGCCCGGATCGCACAAGATCCAGGGGATCGGCGCCGGTTTTGTGCCGACGAACCTCGATCGCTTGCTGATCGACGAGGTGATCCGGATCGGCAACGAATCTGCCTTCACGGTCGCCCGGCGAGTGGCGGCGCTCGAGGGACTACCGGTCGGGATCTCCTCCGGGGCTACCATCGCCGCGGCACTGGAAATCGGGGCGCGTCCACAGATGGCAGGCAAGCGGTTGGTCGCCATCGTGGCATCGAGCGCCGAGCGCTATCTTTCGACTGAGCTGTTCGCCGAAATCTGAACTCGGTGTGGCATTTCCGCATGGCCATGCTGCGAAAGTGGCACACCAAATTAATGCTGCAGCGCAATACATAGAAAGTGCTGGCAGATGGCCAGTGCCAGCTTCTGCGAGCGCCCATATGACCTCCCTGCAGACGGCGATCACCCAGAGCGGCACGGCCGCACGGGGTATCGGCTTTGCGGTCCTTAGCTACGCCTGCTTCTCCACCGGCGATGCCACCATCAAACTGGCGAGTGGCCGGTTTTCGGTCTTCCAGATCGCGTTCACCGTGGCGCTGTTCGCGCTGATCCCTGTCATGTTCCTGACCCGCGGGCAGGGTGGCTGGCGGGCGCTGATGCCGACGCGCTGGCATCTCGTCGCCCTGCGCGGCGTGCTCACTGCGGTCTGCAGCCTGCTGGCTTGGCGTGCGTTTTCTATGCTGCCGCTGGCCGAAGCCTACGCGATCCTGTTTGCTACTCCCATGCTGGTGACCGGCCTCTCGGCGGTGCTGCTGCGCGAGGAGGTCGGCTGGCGGCGCTGGACAGCAGCGTTGGTGGGCTTCGTCGGCGTGCTGATCATGATCCGGCCGGATTTCGAGACGCTGGGCCTCGGCCATCTGCTGACGGCACTGGCAGCGCTTACGGGGTCTCTCGGCATGATCACCCTCAAGCGCATCGGCCCCAGCGAGAGCAGCGCGTCGATCCTGTTCGCGGTATTCGTCGGCATCATGCTGGCGAGTGGCCCGATGGTGCCTTTGCACTTCGTGATGCCCCAGTGGCATGAGGTTGCCTTCCTGGCGCTGGCCGGGCTGCTGATGGGCTGCGGTCAGGCCGGGCTGGTGCTAGCCACTCGGGACACACCGGCCGTTGTCGTGGCGCCCTTCCAGTACAGCCAGATGATCTGGGGTGTGCTGTTCGGGGTGTTGCTGTTCGGTGACCGTCCGGCGCCGGTGCTGTTCGCGGGCATGGCGCTGGTCGTCGCCAGCGGCCTCTACACGATCTGGCGGGAGACTGTCCGCCAGCGCCCCGTGACGCTCGGCAGCGGTCGAGGTGAGGTGCCGGCGCGCATCGCGCGATGAGGCCTCTTCCGCCAAGCCGGCGGATCGGCTAGCCGTCATCTCATGCAACGCAAAAACGTGGCGCTGGGCGCCGATTTCGCCGGGCTCGAGCTGAGCTACCTCGAGTACGGCCATCCCTCGGCGTCGCGGACCGTGGTCTGCGTGCATGGCCTCACCCGAAATGCGCACGATTTCGATGTGCTCGCGGAAGCGCTCGCATGCCGCGGCTGCCGGGTTCTGGCGATTGATGTCGCCGGTCGTGGCGCCAGCGGCTGGTTGGCCGACCCCGCGCAGTATGACCTGCCGTTCTATGCCGCCCAGATCGCCCGCCTACTCGACCTCCTCGGTGTTGCCGAGGTCGATTGGGTCGGCACGTCGATGGGCGGTCTGATCGGGATCGTGCTGGCCGCCGGCGAGCGACCACCGATGATCCAGTTGGTGCTCAATGATATCGGGCCATCGGTCCCGCAGACGGCGCTGGAACAGATCCGCGCCTATCTCGGCCTCGACCTGATCTTCAAAGACATGGCCGAGCTCGAGGCGCATCTTCGACTGATACACGCCGGCTTTGGTCAGCTCACCGATGCCCAGTGGCAGCATCTGGCGGTGCACAGCAGCCGGGTCACCCCGGAAGGACTGAGGCTGCACTACGATCCGACGATTCGCGCGCCATTCATGGCCGTCGCGGCGCAGGATATCGACATGTGGGAGCAATGGGATCGAATCCGCTGCCCCACCTTCGTGCTGCATGGCGCCGAGAGTCCCTTGCTCACGCCTGCCATCTTGCAGGAAATGGGCCGCCGCGGGCCGCAGCTGCAGGCGGTGACGCTGGCGAACGTCGGGCATGCGCCGGCGCTGATGGCCGACGAGCAGGTGACCATCATTGCTGGCTGGCTCGGGTTGTAGGCCGTGCGCCACTTTTGCGCCGCGGCGCTGGCGGTGCTGGCCCTTGCCGGTTGCGCATCCCAGACTTCGCAATTGGTTCAGACCGACCTGCCTGGAGGCCACACTCTCATACGGGATGGGTTGTTGGCAGGGGGCGATCGGTTGATCGCGATCGATGGGGCGGCGGCGTGCCGACAACCTATTCTGTGGCGCCAGGCTGGTGCAGTCTGGAAAGAAGCTTCTCGAGGCGAGGCTCTGCACGGGAACGACTGTCCTCCTGTGACGGCAATGCTGGCGCCCGATGCTCGGACTCTGGCCGTCTACGATTTCAGCGCCGGCCGTGCGGAGGTGCAGAGTCTGGTGGATGGGCAGTTCGTGTCGGCTGGTACCGCATCGCTGGCAGCGGCTCCAGGTTTCCCTTTTCCAGCACCGGGTCCCAACTTGGCCTTCTCGGCCGATGCCAGGATGCTGTTGCTGGGATCGCTCAACCGAGCCTGTCGGCGGCCGACAACCAATGTTCGCGCTTGCGGCACCGCGGAATTGTTCATGCGTCGCGGCGATGGTTGGATAGGCGCCGCCACTTTCCAGCCGTTGCCGGAGCGGGACGGGCGAATTCGATTCGGGCAGTCGGTGGCATTGAGCCCAACGGGCGACTTGGCTCTGGTGGGCGGTACCGGCGAGCCCGGCCGCTCCGGGGCGCTATGGGTCTACGCGCTGGATGGCGACGAACCACGGTTGGTGCAGATCCTATCGCCGCCTAAGCCCGAAGGTGGCTTTGCCAACGATCTGTCGCTAGCCGCCGGCGGCGGCTGGCTCGCCGTCGGCGGCGAGCAGGCAGTCTATCTCTATGAGCGCACCGGCAAGAACTTCAGCTATCGCAAGAAGTTGACACCGCCGGACCTGGCAGCCGGCCATTTCGGCGAGACTGTGGCGCTATCGGCGGATGGCGGCCGTCTGTTGGTCGGGGCGCCGCGGACGGCCTGCACCGCGGGCGAGCGTTGCGGCATCGCCTATCTCTTCGAACGTGACAGATATTGGCAGCCGACACGTATCATCCGCCCGGATAACCCGACGCCGGATGCCAATTTCAGCCATCATCTAGCGCTGAGCCCAGACGGAATGCGGGCAGCGTTGCAAGGTGTCGCGGTGCACGTGATCGTCATGGACGCTGCCCGATGACCCGTTGGTAAGGGGTCATCCCCTGCCGAGCTTGGGTGCAATGTCCAAGGCGGCGTAAGTCAGGATGGCGTCAGCCCCGGCGCGCTTGAAGGCGATCAAGGTTTCCGCCATCGCCTGGTCGGCGTCGAGCCAGCCACGCTCCGCCGCTGCCATGAGCATCGCATACTCACCGGATACCTGATAGGCGAAGGTCGGGAGTTGGAAGGCGTCCTTCACGCGACGGATGACGTCGAGATAGGGCAGGCCTGGCTTGATCATGACCATGTCGGCCGCCTCGGCGATGTCCAAGGCGACTTCCCGCAGCGCCTCGGCAGTGTTGGCCGGATCCATCTGGTAGGTCTTCTTGTCGGCCTTGCCCAGCGCTGCCGCCGACCCGACCGCGTCCCGAAACGGGCCATAGAAGGCGGAGGCGTACTTGGCCGCGTAGGACAGGATCATGGTCTGCTCCAGCCCGGCCTCGTCAAGGGCCAGCCGGATGGCCCCGATCCGGCCGTCCATCATATCCGACGGCGCCACGACATCGCAGCCGGCCACCGCCAGGCATTTGGCTTGGCGGATCAGGGCCTCGACGGTCTCGTCGTTGATGATGCTGCCCTCGCGCAGGATTCCGTCCTGGCCGTGGTTGGTATAGGGGTCGAGTGCCACGTCGCCGATCAGCCCGAGTTCCGGAAAGCGTCGCTTGAGGGCCCGGATGGCTCGGCACATCAAGTTCTCGTCGTTCCAGGCCTCGGCCGCGTCATCGCTTTTGCAGGAAAGCGGCGTCACCGGAAACAGCGCCAGTGCCGGAATCCCCAGCTTGAGTGCACGTTCCGCTACCGGCAGCAACAGGTCCACCGACAACCGCTCAATGCCCGGCATCGAGCCGACGGCCTGGCGCTGGCCCTTGCCCTCCAGGACGAACAGCGGCTGGATCAGGTCTGCTGGGGCCAGTCGATGCTCGGCCACCAGGGAGCGGCTCCACCCATGCTGCCGCAGCCGGCGCAGCCGGGTGCGTGGGAATGGGGCAGGCTGAACGAGATGCCTGGGTTGGCTCATCGCCGGCCTCCCGATACTGGACGAACGCGATAATGCATCGCGTAGTTCTATCGATGCCGTCTCATCGAAGCAATGTGCACACCGTACGCTGGTGCCCTGCGCATTGACCCTGCTGCAGCCAGTCGCTACCAGCATCGTAGCCATACCTGAGAGGCGCGCGTGGACGAGCCGATGATGGACGTTAGGCCATGACGGATCCTGGCCAGGAAATTCGCTTCGAGCGTCGTGGTCGGCTGGGAATCGTGGTCCTCGACCGGCCCCGGGCCCTGAACGCGCTGACCTGGGGAATGGTGCGTGAGCTCAGCCGCTGGCTCACGCTGTGGCGCGACGACCCCAAGATCGCAGCGGTGCTGGTCAAGTCCGCGCCGGGCCGCGCCTTCTGCGCCGGTGGTGACATCAAAGCCGTGACCGATGTCGTGCGCGCAGGCGGTGTGAGCGCAGCGCTCCCGTTCTTCCGCGAGGAATACCGGCTCAACTGGCGGATCCACACCTTTCCCAAGCCATACTTGGCGCTGCTCGACGGCTTTACGTTCGGGGGCGGGGTCGGCATCTCCGTTCATGGTGCCGTTCGGGTCGTGACCGAGAACACGTTGCTGGCGATGCCGGAGACGGCGATCGGCTTCTTTCCGGATGTTGGGGCAACTTGGTTTCTGCCGCGCTGTCCCGGCGAGGTCGGGATGTATCTCGGATTGACCGGGGCTCGCCTGACCGGCGCCGACTGTCTGCAGGCCGGGCTTGCCACGCACGCGGTGCCGGCTTCCCGTCTGGAGGAGTTTGAGGCGATGTTGCCGGAGCGCCTGGAGACGGCCGACCCGCGTGGCGCCATTGCCGGTGCCCTGGCTGAAGTGCAGGGAGACATTGGCGATGCCAGTCTGCCGAAATTGCGCGAGCGTATCGATCAATGCTTCGGGGGCGATAGCGTGGCGGAAGTTTTGTCCCGATTGGCGGCCGAGCCTAGTGGCTTCGGTCGCGAACAGCTGGGACTTCTCGCCGCCATGTCGCCGCTGGCCGTCTATGTTACCTTTGCGCAGCTTCGGCGTGGGCGGCGGCTGAGCATCGACGATGCGATCCGACTGGAATTTCGGATGGTGCATCGCATGTTGGCGGCACCGGATTTTGTGGAAGGTGTCCGTGCCTTGCTTGTCGACAAGGACAAGCGCCCCAGGTGGCGTTACAACGATACGCAGTCCGTGCCGCTGGAAGAGGTCGAAGCGTTCATGGAGCCGCTCCCATCGGGCGATCTCGTGCTCGATTGGGACGGGATTTAGGCAGGGCCCGAGGTTTCGACGAGGAGGTGGTATGACCACCATCGGTTTCATTGGCCTTGGCAATATGGGGCTGCCCATGGCCAGGAATCTGGTCAAGGCCGGGCATGACGTGCATGGCTACGATGTCAGCTCGGCTGCCATTGCTGCTCTGGTGGCGGCCGGTGGTAACGGAGCTTTGAGCATAGGCAAGGCCGTGGCGGAGGCGGATTGCATCGTGACCATGCTGCCAGAAGGGCGGCAGGTGCGCGCCGTGCACATGGACCATGGGGCGATCTTCGCCGCGGCCGATCCATCCACCTTGCTCATCGACTGCTCCACCATCGATGTCGATACCGCTCGAACCGTGGGCGCAGCCGCCGCAGCGCGGGGGTTCACGATGGTCGATGCGCCGGTCTCGGGCGGAGTTGCCGGCGCCGATGCCGGCACGCTGACCTTCATGGTGGGTGGAACGGCGGCGGGCTTCGCGCGCGCGCATCCTATCCTCGCTACCATGGGCAAGGCGGTGATCCACGCTGGCGCCGCCGGCAATGGCCAAGCCGCCAAGATCTGCAACAATATGATGCTGGGCATCCAGATGCTGTCGGTCTGCGAAGCGATGGCCTTGGGACGCCGTTTGGGGTTGGCGCCCGAGCAGCTGTTCGAAATCAGCCGTCAGTCTTCTGGACAGTGCTGGTCGCTCACCAGCTATTGCCCCGTGCCGGGGCCGGTTGCCAGCTCCCCGGCCAATCGTGGCTACCAGCCCGGCTTTAGCACGGCCATGATGGTCAAGGACCTGAAGCTCGCCCAGGCTGCTGCCCAGGCGGTCGGTGCCAGTACCCCATTGGGAGCCGAAGCCTATCAGTTGTTCAACCTATTCGCCGGTAGCGGGAAAGATGGGCTGGATTTTTCCGCTATAATCAAGATGATCGAAGGGAATGCTGCTTAGGCCCGGGCGAGCCCGTATGCGCGTCCCGGAATCGCAGCCCATAGACAATCGAGGCGGACGTGACCGATCAGTATCTCATCAGCATCCGACTCATCGAACGATTGCATCGGCGATTCCTGGACGTCATCAAGGCGGAACTCGACCGCCTCGGGATCGAGGACATCAACAATGTCCAAACATTGATTCTGTTCAACATCAACGAGGAGCAGTTGACGGTCGGCGAGTTGACCGTACGAGGTTATTATCTGGGCTCCAATGTCTCTTACAATGTCAAGAAGCTGGTCGAGAATAACTATCTCATTCAAGAACGCTCGTCCCATGATCGTCGAATGACCCGGGTGCGGCTGTCCCAGAAGGGGCTCGATCTGACGGCTCGAATCAGCGAGCTGTATCAGCGTAACAGCGAGGAGCTCGCCGGTAAATATGTGGCCGAGGAGCAACTACGCCAAACCAACCAGGCGTTGATGAGCCTCGAACGATACTGGAGCAGCCAGATCAGCTATGGCCCGTCGTTCGTCACGATGGAAACCGAGGAATAGAGATAAGTTTCGGCGCACGCGCGAAGCGTGCGCTGTTGGCCCTGGAGCTCAACCATAACGTCTAGTCGTTCACCTTGGGCGACTTCTGCAGGCTATCCAGCTGACGCTGCAGTGATTCCATGCGCTCCTTCAACTCGCGCATTTCCTTGTCCAGCCCCGTGGACCCTGTTTGCCCGGCGGCGCTTGGCTGTATCGCCACCGCCTCGTCGCCCGGTCGCCCGAAGGTGACTTCCTCGCCGGCGTTCGGCGGCCGGAATATCGTGGCGGCACGCTGGAACAGCGCCATGTTCTGCCGCGCCATGTCCTCGAATTGGTTCAGGGGGAAGAAACGACCGAAGGTCTGTTCCATATAGCTCCGCATCTGGTCCTGATTGCGGGCAAAATTATCCATGCTGAGTTCGAGGTAGCGCGGCAGGAAAGACTGCAAGCTGTCGTCGTAAAAACCGATCAGATGGCGAAGAAAACCGATCGGCAGCAGATTGCGCCCCTTGCTGTCTTCCTCGAGAATGATCTGGGTCAACACCGACCGAGTAATGTCCTCGCCGGTCTTGGCGTCAAACACGACGAACTCCTCGCCCTTACGCACCATCTGGCTCAGTTCGTCGAGCGTAACATAACTGCTGGTTGCCGTATTATACAGGCGACGATTTGCATATTTTTTGACCACCGCTGTCTTGGCCGTGATCTCGCTGGTCGGCTCAGCCTTCCGTAGGCTCATTTTTATCCCTGTCACGCCTGGCCGGCGCCATTTTCGGGCCGACCACGCACAAGGTTATCGCTGGCAATCGGCGCTCACAAGCGCCAATTGCTGCAATGCCGAAAATAACCCGAAGACCAGCCGCGTATCACATCAACGCTGCGAGTTCCTCCTCGAGGGAAAGCTCTGGCTCTTCCTCTTCATCCTCAGCGGGGGCGACGGTGATGCCGGCCTGCATATCCGCCTCCTCCTTGGAGCGGGCAACGTTTACCGTCACGTTGACCTCGACTTCGGGGTGCAACGCCACGACGACGGTGTGGATGCCCAGCGTCTTGAGAGGCTGCTCAAGCCGGATCTGCTGGCGATCCAGCATGATCCCGAGTTCCGAGAAGGCGTTGGCGATATCGCGGCCGTTGACCGAACCGTACAGTTGGCTGGTCTCGCTGGCCTGACGCAGCAGGGTGACACTCTGGCCATCGACCTTGACCGCAGCCTTCTGGGCGTCCTGCTTGCGCTCCAGGTTGCGCGCTTCGAGTTGAGCTCGACGCCGTTCGAAATCGACCATGGCGGACTTGGTGGCCCGCAAGGCCTTGCCGGTTGGGATCAGATAGTTACGAGCGTAGCCGGGCTTGACACCGACCACCTCGCCCATGTCGCCCAGGTGGGGCACACGCTCGAGTAGGATGATCTGCATGGGACCGCTTCCGCTCAGCCGGAGACGTAGGGTAGCAGCGCCAACTCACGGGCACGCTTGATCGCCTGGGCGAGGAGACGCTGCTCCTTGGCTGTCACGGCGGTGATCCGGCGCGGCACAATCTTGCCACGCTCGGAAACGAAGCGCTGCAGCAGCTTAATGTCCTTGTAGTCGATCTTCGGCGCATCGGCGTGAGCGAACGGGCTCGACTTGCGCCGGCGAAAAAACGGCCGCCGGATCGTGATGTTCGGCGGCTCGCCGCCCCGGCCACGACCGTGATGGCCGCCATCGTCCTGCCGCTCGGTAATGTCGTCTTCTCTAGCCATATCTCAAACGCTCTCAGCTGCGGAATTCGCCACGGTCACGGTCCCCGCGATCGCCGCGGTCACCTCTATCTCCCCGGTCGCCACGATCGCGGTCGCGATCCCGGCCTCGCCCGCCATCGAAGTCGCGGCGCCCACCGCCGCGATCGTCGCGGCTGGACTTTGCGACCATGACCTGGGAAGGACCTTCCTCGAAGGCGTCGACGCGTACCGTCAGGTAGCGTAGCACGTCCTCGTGGATGCGCTGCGTCCGCTCCAGCTCAGCGACCGCCGCCGCCGAAGCGTCGACGTTCATATGCAGGTAATGACCCTTGCGGTGCTTCTTTACCCGATAAGACAGGTTCCGAAGGCCCCAATACTCCACCTTGGCGACAGAGCCGCCCTGGCCGGTGAGGATCTCACCGAACCCGTCGGCAAGGGCCTGGGCCTGCTGGGTGGAGAGATCGGGGCGGGCGATGACGGTGTGCTCGTAGAGAGGCATGCCGAACGAACATCCTTTCCGTTGGACAACAAGACGGGGCCCGCCAGCCACTCCGGCGTTCCAGCGTCCGGTCTTCCTCTGGGGCGGCGCGGGCCGGAGGGCACACCAAGGCCCTCGCCCGCGCAGCGAGAGGCGGGCTTATACACGCTTCGGGCGCCAAAGCAAGCAAGTCCCGTCCAGCGCCTGGATCGGCACTCCATAAGCCGGCCATCTGCTTGACACCCGGATGGCGGCGGTTATCACCGCTTGCACCGCGCAGAGGGGGGCGCCGCTTCCACAATGAGCATGATCGCAGTGTTTCCGGGGCAGGGTGCCCAATCGGTCGGCATGGGACGGGCATTGTATGACGCCTTTCCCGTGTCTCGGTCGGTGTTCGAGGAGGTCGACGATGCGCTGGGCGAGCGCCTGTCGGCAATCATCTTCGATGGTCCAGCTGAGGTGCTGACCCTGACGGCCAATGCACAGCCAGCGCTGATGGCGACCTCCCTAGCCGCAGTACGGGCGCTGGAGCAGGCGACCGGCCACCGGCTTGGTACCCTGGCAACCTATGTGGCCGGCCACAGCCTGGGCGAATACTCGGCATTGGCGGCCGCGGGAGCAATCGGCATTGGTGACGCTGCCCGGCTGTTACGCCTGCGTGGACAGGCGATGCAGGACGCCGTAGGCGCCGGCGAGGGCGCCATGGCCGCGCTCCTCGGTGCCGACGTGGCGATGGTTGAGGCCGTCGCCGCCGAGGCCTCGGCGTCGGGCGGGGTCTGTGAGCTTGCCAACGACAATGGCGAAGGACAGCAGGTCATTTCGGGCAGCCGCGCGGCGGTCGAACGAGCAGTGCTACTGGCCAAGGAGCGGGGTGCCCGCCGCAGTGTCATGCTGCAGGTCTCGGCACCCTTTCATTGTGCCCTCATGCAGCCGGCCGCGCTGCGGCTCGCGACGGCGATTCAGGCTTTGCAATTCGCGGCACCGACGGTGCCCGTGATCGCCAACGTGACCGCTGAGCCAGTCGATACTCCGGCCTTGATCCAGGAGCTGCTGGTGCGGCAGGTGACCGCGCGCGTGCGCTGGCGCGAAAGCATGGCCACGATGGTTCGACTCGGAATTGACCAAGTGTGGGAGATCGGTGCCGGCAAGGTGCTGATCGGCCTCGCCAAGCGAGGCGTCCCCGGGGCGCAGCTGCTGAGCGTGCAGGACCCGGCTGATGTCGAGGCCGTGGCCAAGAAACTGCTGGGAGAGGTCGCATGACCATGTTCGACCTGTCGGGTCGAAAGGCGCTGGTCACCGGAGCCTCGGGCGGGATCGGCGGTGCGATTGCCCGCGCACTGCATGCGCAGGGTTGTCACGTGGTCCTGGCTGGGCGGCGGCGCGAGGCGTTGGAGCAGCTGGCTAACGCCCTGAACGAGCGTTGCGAGATCCATACCAGCGACATTGCGGATGCGGCGGCCGCGGATGCGCTGATCGCCGCCGCCGATCCCGTCGACATCCTGATCAACAATGCCGGCATCACGCGCGACATGCTGGCGCTGAGGCTCAAGGATGCCGACTGGCAGGTGGTGCTCGACACCAATCTCACTGCGGCTTTTCGCCTCGCGCGGGCCGCATTGAAAGGCATGATCAAGCGGCGATATGGCCGGATCGTGAATATCACGTCCATTGTCGGTGTCACCGGCAACCCTGGTCAGGCGAACTATGCTGCCGCCAAGGCCGGCCTGATCGGCATGTCCAAGGCGTTGGCGCAGGAGGTGGCGGCACGCGGGGTGACGGTGAATTGCGTTGCGCCCGGTTTCATCGACACGGCTATGACCCAGGCACTCGACGAGCGGCAACGTGAGGCACTTCTCGGCCGCATTCCGTCGGGACGGCTCGGCAGTGGTGAAGACATTGGTGCCGGCGTCGTTTACTTGGCCAGCACCGAAGCCGGCTATGTCACCGGCCAGACCTTGCATGTGAATGGCGGGATGGCGATGATCTGAGCGATAAAGCGGCGGGTTTCGGGGAAGCTGCGTGCCTAGCCAAGTCCTGACCCATCGTGTAAGAGCGCCCACGCCGCGCCCGTCCAGCCTTTGCAACCCCAGACGGCGCACTAGACTTTCGTGAGAAGCCCAAGTGGCGGAGAGTAGAATCGATGAGTGATATCGCTGAGCGGGTCAAGAAGATCGTCGTCGAACATCTCGGTGTCGACGAGGCCAAGGTTGGCGACGAGGCGAGCTTCGTCGACGACCTCGGCGCCGACAGTCTCGACACCGTCGAGCTGGTCATGGCTTTCGAGGAAGAGTTTGGCTGCGAGATCCCAGACGATGCAGCCGAGAAGATCCTGACCGTCAAGGACGCGATTGAGTTCATCAAGGCGCACCAGTCGTAAGCGCCCGCCGAGTACGGCAATTGCCGTTGGCGACAAGGAAGAGGCAGACGGGATGAGGCGTGTCGTCGTCACCGGGCTTGGAATGGTCACACCGCTAGCCAGCGGGGTGGAGCAGACCTGGGCTCGGCTGTTGGCTGGCGAATCTGGCATTCGCCGGATCCATCAGTTCGACGTCTCCGATCTTCCGGCCAAGATCGGCGGCATGGTCCCTCGGGGCGACGGGGCCGGCGAGTTCCGGCCCACCGACTATGTCGAGGCCAAGGAGTTGCGGCGCAACGACGACTTCATCCTCTATGGCATCGCTTCCGCGGTTCAGGCAGTGGAGGATTCGGGTTGGCAGCCTGCGACCGAGGAGCAGCGCTGGCGCACGGGGGTGCTCATGGGCTCCGGGATCGGCGGGCTCAACAGCATTGCCGATACCGCGCTGATTCTGGACAAAAGCGGCCCGCGACGGGTGAGCCCATTCTTCATCCCGTCGGCGCTGATCAACCTCGCCAGCGGTCAGATCTCGATTCGCTACGGCTTCAAGGGTCCCAACCATGCCGTGGTGACGGCGTGCTCGACCGGTGCGCACGCCATCGGTGATGCGGCCCGCATGATCATGATTGACGATGCGGACGTTATGGTTGCCGGTGGCTGCGAAGCCGCCCTTGGCCGGATCGGTATGGCCGGGTTTGCTGCCGCGCGTGCTTTGTCGACGGCCTACAACGACACCCCGGAGAAGGCGTCGCGTCCCTGGGACAAAGGCCGGGACGGCTTTGTCATGGCCGAGGGCGCCGGTTGTGTCGTGCTCGAGGAATATGAGCACGCCAAGCGCCGTGGGGCCAAGATCTATGCCGAGGTCAAAGGCTACGGCATGTCCGGCGATGCCTATCACGTGACCGCGCCAAGCCCGGAGGGCGATGGTGCCTTCCGCGCGATGCAGGCGGCGCTGAAGCGCTCCGGTCTAAGCACGGACGATATCGACTACATCAATGCGCATGGCACCAGCACACCGCTCGGCGACGAGATCGAGCTGGGATCCGTCAAGCGGCTTTTTGGCAACGCGGTGGCCAAACTGTCGATGTCCTCGACCAAGTCCGCCATCGGCCATCTGCTGGGAGCGGCCGGAGCGGTCGAGGCGATCTTCTGCATTCTGGCTCTCCGCGACCAGATTGTACCGCCCACGCTCAATCTGGAGGATCCCTCCGACGAATGTGGCGGTATCGATCTGGTGCCTCTCGTGGCCAGGAAGCGCGAGGTCAAGGCCGTGCTGTCGAACTCCTTCGGCTTCGGCGGCACCAATGCCAGCGTCATTCTCACGGCGCCCCATCTGAACTGAGACGTCGGTGACACGGTGGGGCCGCGGACTGCTGATCGGCGCCGTCGGTCTGCTGGTGATCGGCGGGACGGTAGCACTCGTGGGCTGGCAACTTGCCCAGACCTATCTGCATGGTCCGGGTCCGTTGGCGGAGGCGACGGTCGTGGATCTGCCGCGAGGTAGTGGCGTCAGTGCCATCGCCGCACGACTGGCCGACGTCGGTGCCATCGAGCATCCGTTGGCATTCGTGGCCCTGGCGCGTGCGCTGGGCAAGGATCGGATGCTTAAGGCGGGCGAATATGCCATTGAGCCAAGTATGTCACCCGAGGCTATCCTGACGCTGTTGGAAAGCGGCAAGGTCGTCCTGCACCCGATAGCCATCCCCGAGGGACTGACGGTTACCGAAATCTACGGACTGCTCGCTGCGGAGGTTGTGTTGGCCGGGCCGCTTCCACCGGAGCCGACTGAGGGCAGCCTGCTGCCGGAGACCTACCTTGTTCCGCGCGACGAGACCCGTGCCGTGTTGGTGGAGCGGATGCGGGCGGCGATGCAGATGGAACTGTCTCGTCTCTGGGCTGGAAGGCGCTCCGACCTGCCCTTGCAGACCCCCGCGGAGGCCCTGGTCCTGGCCTCGATCATCGAGAAGGAAACGGCCAAACCAGACGAGTATCGGCTCGTCTCGGCGGTCTTTCACAACCGTCTGCGGCGCGGCATGATGCTGCAGACGGATCCCACGGTGATCTATGCCCTGACAGCAGGAAAATGGCCGCTCGATCGCGAGTTGCTGCGTGAGGATCTGGCAGTGGATAGCCCGTACAACACCTATCGCACTGTAGGCCTGCCGCCAGGGCCGATCACCAACCCTGGCCGGGCGGCGCTCGCTGCCGCACTCGACCCGGCACCCGTGGACTACCTCTATTTTGTCGCCGACGGTACTGGCGGCCATGCCTTCGCCACCACGTTGACTGAGCACAACCGTAATGTGGCTCGGTGGCGCAAGCTCAGGCAGGACGGCTGAGAGGTTCATTCCTCCCCCGGCCACCTGCCGGTGGCCAGCTGCTGCACAGATACCGGCAACATGCCGGCGAGGCGGGCTCCCCAGTACATGGGGCGCGGGAACGCGATCTCGGCATCACCTCGCGCCAGTCGGCGTCTGATGAGCTGGGCGGCATCATCCGCCTGCATGAGCATCGGCATGGGGAAGCGGTTGCGACGAGTAAGAGGGGTGTCCACGAAGCCTGGGCAGATCACACTGACGGTCACGCCTTGCGGTGCGAGCTTCGCCCGCAGACCTTCGCCCCAGATCCGCACCGCGGCCTTGCTCGCACAATAGGCCGCCGTGCCGGGTCGGGCGACATAAGAGGCAAGCGAGCTCATCAGCGCAATCTGCCCGTAACCCCGTTCGGTCATGCGACCGAAAAGCGGCTCGACGGTGTGCACCACGCCCATGACGTTGATCGCGAACAATGGTGCCATGCCTCTGCCCTGGCCGAGCACGGCACCCGAGACGCCGGCGTTGGCGATGACCAGATGTACCGGGTGCGCATCGTCGACCAGGGCCACGGCTTCGGCCATTGCCTCGGGGTCGGTCACGTCGACGAGGACGGCCGCCACCAGAGCCCCCTTGCTCCGGCATGCCTCCGCAACCTCGCGGATCCGGCCCTCGTCGCGACCAAACAGGGCAAGCCGTATCCCGCTCTCAGCATAGGCTCTGGCCAGTGCGGCGCCGATCCCGCTACTGGCGCCTGTGATCAGGATGTGCCGGGGCAGCCGGGCTTGGTTCTGAGCCTTCATGGGGCTAGAAGCGGCCGCGGGACGCGCCGGCATCCGCCGGCCACCTGGATGCTGGCCGGAGTGTGGCGGAAGATGCTCGACGCGGTGATGCCCGACCCGAAGCGCCGGCGCGGTCTGATGCTCGTCATGTCCTCGCCTTCAGGGGCCGGGAAAACGTCGATCTCGCACCGCGTGCTCGAACTCGAGCCGGAACTGGCGCTCTCGATCTCCGTGACGACAAGGCCGCAGCGACCGGGTGAAATCGACGGAGTGCACTATCTGTTCATCGAGCCGCATCACTTCGAGCAGATGGCGGCACGAGGGGAGCTGCTGGAGCACGCTCGCGTCTACGGCAATTCTTACGGCACGCCGCGGGCGGCTGTCGAGCAGGCGCTGGCCTCGGGCCGCGACGTGCTCTTCGACATCGACTGGCAAGGGGCACAGCAGCTGCGCGCTGCCGCGGCGGACGATATGGTGGGTGTGTTCATCTTGCCGCCGACAATGTCCGAACTCGAACGGCGCCTGCGAATTCGCGCCCAGGATCCCGAGGAGACCGTGCGATTTCGCTTGGCCCAGGTCGCGTCGGACGTCACCCACTGGCCCGAATATGACTATGTCCTGGTGAACAAGGAGTTCGAGGCCAGCGTTTCGGCCGTTCGGGCTATCCTTGCTGCCGAGCGGCTACGGCGCAAGCGTCAGCCCGGTCTCACCGATTTCGTCGAGCAGTTCCGGACCAGACCCTCCACGTGAGCAGTTCCCCACTTGTGGGGTCAGGTAACGCGTGTTGCCACCAGATTTAGCGCACTTCGCTGGAACTGAGCGGTTGGACGAGCTATCCTGCCGAACCTGCTGGGATCTCACGGAATCCCAAATTTGATGTTGGATGGAAGCAGCTCGTGCTCGAGACCGCCGTCGCCGGATCCGCCGTGTTGGCGTTGTTGGCGTTGTGGGGAACCCTGCGTCATCGCGCGCTCGAGCGCGCGTACCGTCGCTTTGACCAGCTCGTTGAGGAATATCTCCCCGTCCTCCAGCGCAAGCATCGGCAGCTGATCCGCACCGACGACTACGGCATGGTCGATCGCAGCCGCTGGGAGAAGGAGGTCGGCTACTTTTTCCAGCGTATCGTCTTCGCCAGCTTGGCGCCGGCCGATGGACGCCACGTCGAGGAGCGGCTGGATGCCTTCAAGGCGCGGCTCGAGGCCATGGTCGAGGCCGTCCGGCAGGATATGGGGGCCGAGGCGCGCCTGGAGCGCGTGCGCAACGGGGTCGAGTTTGAGCAGTTCTGCGCCGAGCTGCTGGAGCAAGCAGGCTGGCGGGTGGCGCTGACCGGCGCCTCGCGCGATCAGGGCGCCGATCTCGTTGCGGAGCGAGGCCGGGATCGACTCGTCGTGCAGTGCAAGTTCCTCAACCGGCCGGTCGGCAACTACGCGGTGCAGGAGGTCGTGGCCGCGTGCACGCATCATGAGGGCAATCGGGCGGTGGTCGTCTCGAACCAGCGATTCACTTCGAGTTGCGCCGAACTCGCCGCGACCAATGAGGTCGAGCTGTGCCACTGGAGTGAGCTGACCCGACTCTAGCTTGCCCCCCGCATGTGCATCTCCGCCAGCCGGCAGAACTGCTCGATGTCCAGCTCCTCCGCGCGTCGCGTAGGTGCGATGTCGGCTGCCGCGAGCAGCGCCAAAGGATCTCCACCCAGCGACCGCAAGCTCTGCCGCAGCATCTTGCGACGCTGGCCGAAGGCGGCCTTGGCCACGGCGGCGAGCGCTCGACGCAATGCCGGTGTCGGTTGATCGGGCCGCGGCACTAGCCGCACGATGCTCGAGACCACCTTGGGGGCTGGCCTGAATGCCGCTGCCGGCAGATCGAAGAGCCTGTCCACACGGCAGAGACGCTGCGCCACCACCGACAGGCGCCCATAGTCGGCCGTGCCCGGTGCGGCAGCCAGTCGAAGAGCGACCTCCTTCTGGAACATCAGCACCATGCGCTCGATGCAATGGAGGTGCTCGAACCAATAGAAGGCGAGCTCGGTTGCCACGTTGTACGGCAGGTTGGCGACGATCCGCAGCTGGCCATCGCCGGCGAGGGTGCCGGGGTCCACTTCCAGCGCATCGGCCTCGATCAGCTCGAGCCGACCGGCGGATCGCAGCTGGAGGTCACGCAGATGGGTCACGAAGCGCGGGTCGCGCTCGACCGCGATCAGTCGCTCCACGCCCGTCTCGAGCAGTGCCTGGGTGAGGCCGCCGGGACCCGGGCCGACCTCAAGGACAGTGGCACCGTCTAGGTCGCCCGCTGCTGCTGCGATTCGACGCAGGATTGAGGGGTCGAACAGGAAGTGCTGTCCCAGCCGCTTGTCTGCCTGGAGGCCGCGCTCCCGCAATTGCCGGCTCAGCCGCGGCGAACCATCTGCCGTGGGATCATCGCTCAAGCGCTGCGTACCGTCACAGCCGGACGTCGATGAACGCGTCACGGCGCAGGTCCCGCAGGTAGCGGCTTGCCTGCCGTTCGAGCTGCTCCTGCTCCAGTGTCTGCTTCACCCGCTCGCGGTCGGCAACGCCTGGGGCGGCGGCGCTGCGCCGATCACGCAGCTGGAAAATGTGGACGCCTGCCGCGCTGACGAGCGGATCGGAAATCTCACCCACCTTAAGGGCGCCGATCTGCGCACGTAGATCGGGAATGATCGCTGCCTCGCGCACCCAGCCCAAGTCGCCACCGTTCTCGGCACTGGCCGCCGCCGAGACCTGGCGGGCAAGGCCGGCGAAGTCGGCGCCGCTACGGAGCGACTGCACTAGACCCTGTGCATCGTTCAAGACGCTTGCTTCCTGCGACCGGTCGTAGACCGGCAGCATGATTTCGCTCAGCATCAGCTCGGTATCGGCCGTGGCATTCGCATTGCGCTTCATCGCCAGATCGACCTGCTCCTGAGTCACGACGATCCGTGGCCGCAGCTCCCGACCCACCACCTTGATCCACGAGATCTGGGCCCGTAGTTGATCACGGTAGGACTGCGGACTGAGACGATGATCGGTCAGATAGCGGATGAGATCCGTACGGGTGGTCTTGTTGCGCTGAGCGATATTATCGATCGCTGCATCGACTTCAGCGTCGCTGACGGACAGGCCGAGGCGGTTCGCCTCCTGCAACTGCAGCTTCTCGTCAATGAAGCCGCGAAGCACCTGCGGCGCCAGTCGCTGCTGCGTGGCCACGTCGTTGGGGAGACCGCTGGTCGCCAGTGTCAGGGCAAGCCGATCGATCAGATCCTGGCTCGTGATCACATCGTCGTTGACCACCGCCGCAATGCGCTGGGGCCCTGTTTGTGCCCAGGCATGGGTAATGGGGCCATGGGATCCGACCACACCCGAAAGTGCGAACACTAGTGCGGCAATCAGGCGTAGGCGCGCCAAGGTGGACGATCCCTCCATTCAAGAGCCGAACAGCCCACCTCCGGTCTCGAACCCACCTAGATTTTGGAAGGTCACCCGAACCAGGAACGCGGTTTGATCGCCCAACTGTGCGTCCGGCGTCAGCCGCTGCTCAAATCCGACCGCGAGGACGAGGCAGGGGTGCGTATAGATGAGCCCGACCTGATTGGCCACGGCTTGCTTTGCGGTCAGGTCGTAGCGGGTCTGGCCACCGACCGCGAGACGCTCGGTAAGTCGGGCGCGGACACCGGCCACAACTTCCTCACGGGAATCGAAACCGTTCGGGTCGGAGCCGGAACTGCCGATGGAATCGAACGACTGAGGTTCCTTGGACAGGTTGAGGTAGCCGAGGTTGAAACGCAAAAATGCCGGCCCGAATGACGCCAGGGCGTCGCTGCGGCGGAACTGCAGATCACTCTTGCCCAGCCGAAAGCGGTAGCTGAGGTCGAGCCACGGGCCGGGTCGAGCGTACAGGGCGCCGACATAGTCCGAGAGATTGTCCTGGACACCGGAGTCGGCCGGGATGAACGAGTTCTCCTGAAACGAATAGCTCTGCCCGAACGAGCCGCTGAACTCGGTGGCGCGTGGCCCAAAATTGCTGAAGCGCAGGCCGTAGGCGATCTTCGTGCCGGTATCGATGCGGTCCAGGCCGGGAAAACGGCTGGGCTCGAACAGATTGGTCTCGTCGAACTCGAAGTCGGTGCTGTCCTCGTTCGGGATCTTGTTGGTGTTGCCGAAGGTCGGAGCGACATTCAGGCTCACCATGGGCTCCACCTGATGGACCCAGGAGCCGGTGGCATCGGCCAGTGGCCAGCTCCAATCGGCCGTGATGCGTGGCAGGACCCGGGCCTCCGCCTTCTGTCCACCATCCGAGGCGAACGTCTCGGGGTCGCCGTCGGTGTTGTAGATGTCGCCACGCAGGCTGACATCTAGCCGATACACGTCGCCAATCGGGCCGACATGAGGAACGGTCCAGCCTATCTTGTTCGATATCCGCCGGGTGTCGAGGCCGTCGCTGCGCGTCAGTGCCAGGACGTTCGAATCAGCGGTGAAGTAGGAGCCCCAGATCGATCTGTCACTGACCAGCCGGGTCTCCGCCAATGGCAAGGCCACGGGGATTCGGTCCTGATCGTCGAACGTCCGCAGCCCCTGGAAGTAGTAGCCGTTGACGGACCAGAAATTGCGATCCTCCCGACCCTCGAGGAAAATGCGGCTGCGCAGTACCTGCTGGCTGTCGATCTGGTAGCGGTCGAGGAAGGTGTTGTCCGTGGTGAGGTAGACGTCATAGCCGGCCACCGAGCTATTGCTCACGCTATAGCCGCCCAGCGCCTTCACATAGCCGCGAAAATCCTTGCCTTCCTCGCTCTCGCGGTCAGCAGTGTCCATGCTGGCGTAGGTTCCGCCGCCAGCGATCTGGGTGTACCCGTTGAGATGCTGCTGGCGATACTCACCCGCCAACACCACGCCCGCATTCTGCGTGATGATCGGCGTGAAGGTGAAGTCGTTGCTCGGGCCGAGCACATAAAAATAGGGTGTCGAGGCTACCAGCCCCAACTCGGAGCTGCTGCCGAACGTCGGTGTGAGGAAGCCTGACTGACGGGTTACGCCCGGAGCGGGGTGCCGGAAGTAGGGCGTGTAGAGGAAAGGTACGCCGAACATTTCGAGCCTGGCATCGCGGTAGCTCACCGTCTGGGCCTGCTCGTCCAGGATCACCCGGCGGGCCTTGATCTGCCACAATGGGTCGCCGGTGCCGTCCGCGCACAGCGGGCAGGGCGAGTAGACTGCGCGATCAAGCTCGACCGTGTTGCCGCCGTGGCGCTCGCCCTGGACCGCGGCGATGCGGGAATTGTCCTTGAGGAGAATGCCAACACCTTGCGCGAACCCCTCGCGCAGGTCGGAGGTCACCTCGACCTCGTCGCCGAACAAGGCGTCGCCGCTGGGTTCGATCTGGATCACGTTGCCGGTGGCGATAACCTTGCCCGATTTTTGATCGTAGCGGACTTGGTCGGCCAACAGCCGACGCATGCCGGTGCTGATCTCGACATTCCCCACGGCGGTGACGACGTCATGCTCGGTGTCGTAGATCAGGGTGTCGGCCGTGAGTACCGAGGGTGCCTTGCCGACCGCGTTGGGATCTGTCTCGGCGGCGCCCGCGGCACGCTGTGCCCCGACGACGGCCACGATCACGGCAAGGAGCCAAGCAGCCCGCCGACGTCGGGCTGACGAGCTCGACCTGTGGCGCGCTCCTCTCAAATGCATCGTTACGGGTCCGTTTCCCATCGACCTCGTTGCGGGCAACCCGGCCGTTCTAGAGAGCCCTGGCCTCAGCGTCCATGCCGCCCGCGCCACGTTGACAAGCCACATTGTGCCGGCGCAGGGATTAGATGGATGCGGCAGGATCCTCCCGAGTTTGCCGGGCGGCCTCGGGCGGCGCAGGATCAACGAGGCAGAACTGATGGAAATCTTGGTCGAGCCGGGCAGACTGCCCGAACGCGGTACCCTGATCGTCCCGGTTGGCTACGACGGTCATCTTGGGGCTGTGGCTGCCAGCCTCGATCAGGCGACGGCCGGCCTGATTCGCCGCGCCGTCGGTTCGGTCCCCCTGAAGCATGGCCACATTGTCGACCTGCTGCTGCCGGCAGGCCTGCAGCTTGATCGGCTGCTGTTGCTCGCGCTCGGGCGGGCTGATGGCGTTAGCCGCCTGGAGATCGAGGAAGCTGGCGGTGGGCTCGCGCACAAGCTTCGAGCACTCAAGGTGGGTGAGGCGCATCTCGCGTCCGCCGACGGCTTGGAGCTGGGCATGCCGCCGGCGGAGGTGATGCAGGCCCTGGCCTTGGGTGCTCAGCTGCGCTCCTATCGTTTCCTTAAATATCGCGCGGCTGAGGGCGAGGACGAGAACGCCGCGCCTGAGCGGCTTTGGGTCGGGCTGGCCGCAGGCGAGGCCGCTCTGGCCGAGCAGCGGGCCATCGCCACCGCCGTGCATCGGGCCCGCAACCTCGTGAGCGAACCCGGCAACGTCCTCACGCCGCGTGCTTTCGCTGACGCCTGTGGGGCATTGGCCGAGGAGGGGCTCGACGTTGAGATCCTCGATCAGGCCGCCCTGACCGCGCTGGGCATGAACGCGTTGCTGGCCGTGGCACAAGGCAGCGTGCAGCCGCCTTATGTGGCGGTGATGCGGTGGCAGGGTGGTGGCAGCGAGCCACCTTTGGCCTTGGTCGGCAAGGGCGTCTGCTTCGACTCCGGCGGCATCTCGATCAAGGGTGCCCAGGGCATGGAGGAGATGAAGTGGGACATGGGCGGTGCCGCTGCCGTCTATGGTGCGATGCTGGCCCTGGCCGGGCGCAGGGCCAAGGCGAACGTGGTAGGCGTGGTGGGACTTGCGGAGAACATGCCATCCGGCACCGCCCAGCGCCCGGGTGATGTCGTCACCAGCATGGCGGGCAAGACGATCGAAGTGATCAACACCGACGCCGAAGGCCGGATGCTGCTTGCCGATGTACTGCATTATACCAAGGAGCGCTTCAAGCCCAAGGCGATCGTCGATCTCGCCACGTTGACCGGCGCCGTCGTCGTCGCCCTCGGGCACGAGAACGCCGGCCTGTTCAGTAACGACGAGGCGCTGGCCAAGGATCTGCTGGCCGCGGCCGAGCAGACGGGCGAGCTGCTGTGGCGGCTGCCGCTCGGCAAGGCCTATGAGAAGCACATCAAGTCGGACATCGCGGACATGAAGAATGTCGGCCGTGGCCGCGAGGCCGGCAGCAGCGCCGGGGCCGTGTTCCTGCAGCAGTTCATTGGCAAGGTACCCTGGGCGCATCTCGACATTGCGGGAGTCGCCTGGACGTCGCGTGATTTACCCCTGGCCAGCAAGGGTGCCACCGGCTTTGGCGTCCGTTTGCTGGACCGCTTGGTGGCGCGCGCCTACGAGGGCGTCCAGGCAGTGTCTTGACCGAGGTTGGCTTCTATCACCTGACGCGAAGCCCCCTGGACCGGGCATTGCCACGGTTGCTGGAAAAGGCCTACGCATCCGGCCAGCGCGTGCTGGTGCGGGGTGGCGACGCCGAGCGCCTCGAGTTGCTGAACCGTACCTTGTGGACCTACGGCAAGGACTCGTTCCTGCCCCATGGCGTGAAATCTGACGGCTTTGCCGATCAGCAGCCGATCTATCTCACGACGGGCTTGGAGAATCCGAACCATGCCGTAATCCTGGTGCTGGTCGATGGTGCGGACGCGCCTGATCTCGCGGCGTATCCGCGCTGCCTCGAGCTGTTCGACGGCGCCGATGTCGACGCGCTGGAGAGGGCGCGTGCGCATTGGCGCGAGGTGGTGGTGCAGGGGCACCATGCCGTCTACTGGCAGGAAAACGAGCGCGGCGGCTGGACCAAGGCGGCGGAGAAGGGTGGCACGGGCTGATCCGTCGACCCACCTATCGCGCAGCCGCCGGCGCCGCTATAAGGCGCCCGGCTTTCACAGCACTTCATATCCGGAAGACAGTTCATGACCCGCGAGCGCACGCTCTCGATCATCAAGCCCGACGCGACCCGCCGCAACCTGACGGGCGCCATTAATCAGCGCTTCGAGCAGGCCGGCCTGCGCATCGTCGCTCAAAAGCGCCTGCAGCTGACGCGCGCCCAGGCCGAGGCGTTCTACGGCGTGCACCGCGAGCGCCCGTTCTTCACGTCCCTCGTCGAGTTCATGACCAGCGGCCCGGTCGTGGCACAGGTGCTCGAGGGCGAGGACGCTGTGGCCAAGAACCGTGAGGTCATGGGTGCCACCAATCCGGCCAACGCCGCTGCCGGCACGATCCGCAAGGATTTCGCCGAAGGCATCGAGGCGAACTCGGTCCATGGCTCGGACAGCGCCGAGAACGCGCAGATCGAGATCGCGTTCTTCTTCGCTGGAACCGAGATCGTCGGCTGAGCTTCGGCTCCACCGTTGCCCGAAAGCCGATCGGCTGAGATCGGTATTCGCCTTCAGGACGATTGCTGCCGCAGTTTGGAGGCGGGATCGCTGTGAAGGGAATGAAATCGTGCCAGCGCTAGCCGTCGTTACTACGGACGTTGTCCCTGGGCAGGCGGGAAAGTGGTGGGTTGCCGCCG
>JAPJRA010000326.1 GCA_030824835.1 Geminicoccaceae bacterium
CGGTGACGTCGATGATGTAGCTGTCCAGGTAGCGGCGTTCGTAATCTGGTGACACAGTCACCCAAGCCACCTCGCGCACCCAGCGCTCCTCGCCCGTGACGGGATGGGTGATGCGGTATTCCAGGCTGTAGGGTTCGCCTTGTTCCCTGCGACGGCGCTCTACCTCCATGTAGTTCGCGAGATCGTCGCTCTGTACGGCGTCGAACCAGATGGTCAGCTGTACTTGGCCGCTCTCGCCGGCCGTGCCCATGAGGCGATGCGCATCGGCACCGTAGAGCTGAGAGCCGTGCTCATCGTAGCCATGTGGGCCGTCGCCGGCCACGCCATGGCAGAAGACGATGCCACGCAGGTTCTCGACCAGGGACCGAAACCGGTTCTCGCTCTCGCGCAGTTGCTGCGCTGCCTGCCATTCCCGGGTCACGTCGCGGCCGGTGCCACGATAGCCTTCAAATCGGCCGAAACGATCAAATACCGGCGTGCCGTTGATCCTGGTGACGAGCCGCCGACCATTGCCGTCGAGCCGGGTATGGGTGAAGTCATGAAACGGCCGGTGGGCCGCCAGATCGGCCAAGAGCTCCGGCCAGTTGCCGGCATCTCGACCGCTGCGCCACAGCTGTTCGGGCCTTTGCTTGATCAGGTCTTGGGCTCGCAGTCCGGTGGCCTGCTCGAAGCCCGGTGACAGCCAGACGAAACGCAGCTGATCGTCCGTTTCCCACAGCCAGTCCGATGAAATTTCGACGAAGTCCCGCAGGCGTGATTCGCTTCTGCGCAGTGCTCGATTGGCGGCCACACCACGCTGCGCGAGAAGGGCGAACATGGCACTGGCCAGGAGCGCGCCTGCCAGCGCCGGCAGCAGCCAATTATACCGCTCGGTGGCGGGATGCTGGGGAGCCCAGGCGATCCGACCGGCCAGCTCGCGATTGGGGCCGGTGAGCGCGACGGAGGCCATGTTATCGACGTCAGCCTCCGCCGGCACGACCTTCAGGGAAGCCAGGTCATAGTCGCCTTCAATCTGGCGCAAGAACGTATCGTCCAGGCGCTTGCCGAGCAGCAGGACCGGCTGTTGCCCGTGCGCCGGCACCGTTTTCTGGCTGGGACTCACGGCAGCCATCAGAAAAACCCCATGGCGGCCCGCCAGGACTGCCACTTCCGGTGACGGCTCCAGCTGCTCCTGGCGGCGTGCGTGGTCGACAAGCTTGGTCAGGGCAGGTCCGAAGCTCGCGGCCACCGAGGCGATGTCCACCGTCGAATCGGCCTTGCCTTGAACGATGCGCCCAGCGGCGTCGAAGACGAGACTGAGCTCATAATGCAATGTTGCGTGCAGGCTCTCTCCAGGCTGCGCCACACCTAAATGGGGAGCGGCCTGCTGCATGAGGCCCTGTACCGCATCGTCCCAGAGCGCATAGGTGGTCAGATCGGCAGCGATGCGGTGTCGGAGATGGTTGAGGCTCGCCGAGACGGCCAGTTCTTCGTGGCGCCGCTGCGTCAGATCGTGCTGGTAGCCGGCCAACGTGAGCGTCACGGCGATCAGGAGCAGAGCGAGCACAAACATGCTGGCGAGAAGCCAGATGGACGAGCGCTCCCGCTGCAACCACCTGCGCCAGGAATTGGCCCGCTTCCGCGGGCATCCCGCCGCGGCTGGCGCGCTCGATTTCCCGGCGTCTGGCACGGTAAGTCCCTCAGAAAGACTGGAGAAGCTGCTCCCGTGGTGAATGAACCGGAAGCCCGCTGCAAGTCCTCATCGCGTCGACGGGGGACGCGCACCGCGATGGAAACGCGCCGTAGGTCCGACCGTGTCGGCGGCCATGGGTCTCGGCTTTGCCATCCTTGGTCGGCAGCTTCCGGTTCCTTGAACAGGGGGGCAGGGTTGTCCAGGGAGCTGAAGCGTGGAGTTGCGGCGCAGGAAGCTTTCTCGCGGCATCAAGACCGACGCAGTGCGGCCACTGCCGATTCGGGACCTTGCCATCTCGCGGGTGCTATCAGCCGGGCGAGCAGCAGCACTGGTCCGATCCAAACAGGCATGCTCAGCAAGGCACCCCAGCCGATCCAGGGAAACGGGCGATCGTCACGGTCGACGACCCTGATTAGGAGGAAGTCGGCCTGCCGCTTCATGATGCTCTGTCTCGGCAAGGAGGCCGCAGACCACGCTCGGTCTAGGCACGCAAGGCCGGCGTCGAGGCTCTTCGTTTGCCGTGCACGCATGATCCGGCTAGATTCGCCGCATCCAATACATCACACGCAAGGCCGCCTTCATGGGCCCAAGAGCGCTCTCGCCCGTAGGTGCCTGGAAAAATGGTGCCGCCAGATAGGATTGAACTATCGACCTCACCCTTACCAAGGGTGCGCTCTGCCACTGAGCTATGGCGGCTTTCGGTGGCGCGGGTGATGCCACACCGCCATCATGCACGCAAGTTGGTTTCGATTGATGGCTGAAGAACGGGAATCCGATCCACAGGACCGAGCGGCTGCGCGGCGGGCCAAGCTGGCGGCGGCGATGCGCGCCAACCTGCAGCGACGCAAGGCGCAGCAGCGGGCGCGCGATGCCGCGGCCACGGTCGATGCGGAGCCGGTTGAGGAAGCGTGAGCGATCCCGTACAAGGGCGCCCACTCAACGCTCAAGAGGTGTGGCACGATGTCGATCATGCCGGATCGGTGGATCCGCGAAATGGCGCGGACGCATGGCATGATCGAGCCGTTCGTCGACAGCCAGACCCGTGCGGGCGTGATCTCCTACGGCCTGTCGTCCTATGGCTACGACGCCAGGGTAGCACCCGAGTTTCGGATCTTCACTAATGTCGACAATGCGTTGGTCGATCCGAAGAATTTCTCCGACCAGAGCTTCGTCGAGCGCAACGGCGAATCCTGCGTGATCCCGCCGAACAGCTTCGCACTGGCACGTACGGTCGAGTATTTCCGGATCCCGCGCGACGTGCTGGTGATCTGCCTCGGCAAGAGCACCTATGCCCGCTGCGGGATGATCGTCAACGTGACCCCGCTCGAGCCGGAGTGGGAAGGTCACGTGACGCTGGAGATCTCCAACACCACGCCGTTGCCGGCGCGGGTCTACGCCAACGAGGGCATCTGCCAGTTCCTCTTTCTGCGTGGGAATGAGCCGCCCGAGGTCTCGTATGCGGACCGCAAAGGCAAATATATGGGGCAGACGGGCGTGACCCTTCCCCGGCTCTAGCCAAGGACGCTGGCTTCCTTCATGGACCGTATCCTCATCCGTGGCGGCGCGCCGCTCAACGGCACCGTCGAGATCAGTGGTGCGAAGAATGCCGCCCTGCCGATCATGGCGGCCTGCCTACTGACCGCCGAGCCGCTCGATCTCGCCAACGTGCCGGATCTCGCGGACATCGCGTCGACGCAGCGGCTGCTGCAGCATCTTGGCGCATCGGCCACCTATGTCGCGGGCGAGCCGGGGCGCATGGTGCTGCACGCACCGAGCATCCTCACCGATACGGCACCCTATGATCTCGTGCGCAAGATGCGGGCCTCAGTCCTGGTGCTGGGGCCGATCCTGGCGCGCACCGGGGAGGCACGTGTCTCGCTGCCGGGGGGCTGTGCCATCGGGCCCCGCCCGATCGACCTGCATCTGATGGGCATGGAGCGTCTGGGCGCGTCGATCACGCTGGACGATGGCTATGTGCGCGCTCGGGCGCCGCAGGGTCTCAAGGGGGCGGAGATCCGGTTGCCGCAGCCCTCGGTCGGTGCCACCGAGAACCTGCTGATGGCGGCAACGCTCGCCCGTGGCGAGACACTGATCGCCGGCGCCGCGCGCGAGCCGGAGATCGTCGATCTCGCCGCTTGCCTCAAGGCGATGGGGGCCCGGATCGAGGGCGCCGGTTCCAGTCACATTCAGGTCGAGGGCGTGGGGGCGTTGCACGGTGCCCGGCACGCGATCATCCCGGATCGTATCGAGGCCGGCACCTACGCCATGGCTGCCGCCATTACCGGCGGGCGGCTGCTGCTCAAACACGCCCGTCTCGAGTATTTCGGGGCGGCGACAGAGGTGATGCAGGCGGCCGGCATGTTGCTGGAATCGACCGAGGACGGGGTTGTGGCTGGCCTGGCCAACGGTGAGCTTACCGGCAGCGACGCGTTGACCCGCCCCTTCCCGGGTTTCGCCACCGACCTGCAGGCGCAGTTCATGGCGCTGATGAGCGTGGCCAAGGGGGCGGCCATGATCACCGAGACGATTTTCGAGAACCGGTTCATGCATGTTCCCGAGCTCGCCCGGATGGGGGCCAGGATCAATGTCCATGGAGCGTCGGCCCTGGTCCGAGGCGTGAGCACGCTCAAGGGGGCGCCGGTGATGGCGACCGATCTGCGGGCATCGGTATCGCTCGTGCTGGCAGCCCTGGCCGCTTCCGGTGAGACCGAGATCAATCGCATCTACCATCTCGACCGGGGCTACGAACGGCTCGAGGAGAAGCTCGGCGCGGTCGGTGCACGTGTCGAGCGGGTACCGTGAGGAGTTCCGCATGACCGAGAAATTACGGTTGAAGGCCGGTGATGCCGAGGATCTGGCGGTGATCGCCGCCTGCCTTCAGGACGCCCGCATATCTCTGCGCGAGATGGTGTTCACCCCGGCGGAGCATCGGTTCGCGGCGGCTTTCAAACGCTACCGGCGCGAGCGGTTGCCCAACTGGTCGGATTGCGAGGGGCTTACCGAGTGTCTGGCCGCACTGGTTTTCGATTCGATCGACGAGGTCAAGTATCGCGGCCTGGATCCGAGCAAACCAGACACCGAGCTGACGCTCCTGACCATCGCAACCGAGCCGGGTAAGGGCCACCTGATCCATATCGACCTCGTCTTCGAGGGTGATGCCCAGATCCAGCTGCGTACGGACAGCATCGCATGCCGGCTGGACGATTTCGGCGAGCCGGAAGTTTGCAAGGTGACACCGTGCGATCATTTGAGCGACGGCTGGATCCGGATAGCGCCCGCATGACGTTGCTGCTGAGCCAAAGTGCGTCGGACTTCGCTGCCAGATTCGCCACCCTCGTCGACGGTCGCCGCGACGAGGAAACCGACGTCCGTGCCACCGTCGCCGAGATCGTGGCCGCCATCCGGCGGTCCGGCGACACCGCCCTCTTGGAGCTGACGCAGCGCTACGACCGTCTGTCGCTGCCGCCACAGGATCTGCGCCGCCGAGAAGCGCAGATCCTGTGGCGGCAGCGCGGATACGCGCCTTTCACGAG
>JAPJRA010000327.1 GCA_030824835.1 Geminicoccaceae bacterium
GGCTGCCTCCGGCAGCGGCTTCGGCGGCACGCTCCTGGGCAGCGCCGCCGGCGGTGCGGCAGGCTATGGCCTGGGGGCTGCCGGTGTCGGCATCAACAACACGGTGGGCGCCATCGGCGGGGCACTTCTGGGTGCCGCCGTCGCCACGGCTGCCGACTCCTACGTGCAGGACACGACCTACACGATCGTCACCGACATCCAGATTGCGGAAAAGACCAGCGGGGTCATCAGCCAGAGCGAGCAGGCCAACCTCTCGCAGGGCAGCTCCGGAACCATCAGCCAGAGCAGCAGCAACACCACCGACGTCAAGCGCTACCGCACCCGCATCGTCAGCACCGCCAACAAGGTCAACCTCGACTGGTACGAGGCCGCCCCGGATCTTTCCAACGGCATGACCCGCAGCATCGCCGGCCTGTTCTGAATTGACTGGATAGCTAGGTCGACGGCGGCAGTGCGATCAGTGCCGCCGCCACCCGCCGCCCCTCGGCCACGAGCAGATTGTAGGTCCGGCAGGCAGCGGGTGTGGCCATCGCCTCTATCACCACGCCCCACGCCCGGACGGCCTGCCGTAGCTCGGCCGGAACCGGCGCGAATCCCGGCCCCATCCCGATCACGAGCAGGTCGGGCAGCGGCTCGGCGGTCCGCACCGCATCGAGGCTGGCGAGGTCGATCGCCCGATGGTCCTCGGGCACCCAGGGCAACACCCGTTCGGGAAAGACCAGCAGCGAGCCTTCGTAGCGCACCCCGGAAACCGTGAAACCACCCGGGCGGTAGCCCTGCACGACATGCAGGTCTGGCGCTAGCTTCGGCGTGCTGGCTTCCATCGCCCGTGCCGTCAGCGCCCCGCCGGCTGGGCTGCGGTCGCGGCCTTTTCCTTCTCGCCCACCGTGCGGAGGTTCAGATAGTAGAGTATCGGCGTCGCGATATAGATCGTCGAATAGGTGCCGATGACGACACCCCAGATCATGATGATGGTGAAGCCGCGGATCACCTCGCCGCCGAAGAAGTACAGCGCCATCAGCGCCACCAGCGTGGTGAGCGAGGTCATCAAGGTCCGCGCCAGCGTCTCGTTGATGCTGCGGTCGAGCAGCTGGTCGAGCGGCAGCGCCTTGTAGCGACGGAGATTCTCACGCACGCGGTCGTAGATCACCACCGTGTCGTTGAGGGAGTAGCCGACAATGGTGAGCACCGCGGCCACGCTGGTCAGGTTGAACTCGATCCCGGTCAGCGCGTAGATGCCGATCGACGCCGAGACGTCGTGGACGAGCGACGCGATGGCCCCCACGCCGTACTGCCACTCGAACCGGAACCAGAGATAGACCAGGACGCCGAGCAGCGAGAACAGCACCGCCCAGACGCTGTTCATCAGCAGCTCGGAGCTGACCCTGGGACCGACGAACTCGGCGCGCTGGTAGGTTAGCCCGCCACCCACGGCCTCGTTCAGCGCCCCCTTGATCCGCTCCACCGCCTCGCGCTGGGCCTGCTCGTCGCCCTCCGGCGCCTTGGCGCGGATCATGACATCGTCATCGGTGCCGGCGGTCTGCAGCGACACCTCGCCGAGGTCGAGCCCACCCAGGGTCGAGCGCATCAGCGCCAGATCGGCGGGTCCGGGGGTCTTCACCTCGAGCAGGACGCCGCCCCGAAAATCGATGCCGAGATTGAGCCCGGAAGTGGCGACCAGGACGATGGTGCCGAGCAGCACGAACAGCGACCAGCCGAACGCGATCCAGCGATAGCGGAAGAACGGGATCTTGGTGTTGTCGGGGACGAGGCGGGGGCGACGCATGGCAGCCTTCAGAGCGGCAGGGCCGAGGGGCGGCGGCGATCATACCAGATCGCGACCAGGAACCGGCTGAAATAGGTGGCGGTGAACATGTTGGTGATCACGCCCAGGCCCAGGGTCACGGCGAAGCCCTTGACCGGGCCGGAGCCGAACTGAAACAGGGCCAGCGCCGCGATCAGCGAGGTCAGGTTGGCGTCGACGATGGTGCGCATGGCCTCGTTGAAGCCGGTGTTGATCGCCGACAGCGCCGTTCGCCCGCTGCGCACCTCCTCGCGGATTCGCTCATAGATCAGCACGTTGGAATCGACGGCCTGACCGATGGTGAGCACGATCCCGGCGATGCCGGGCAGGGTCAGCGTACCGCCGAGCAGCGACATGATCCCCAGGATCAAGACCACGTTGAGGACAAGCGCGACATCGGCGATCAGGCCGAAAATGCCGTAATAGAGCAGCATCAACCCGACCACGAGGATCGAGGCCACCACGGTGGCCGTGGCACCATCGCGGATCGAATCCGCACCGAGCTCGGCGCCGACGGAGCGCTCCTCGATCACCTTCAACGGCGCCGGCAGGGCACCGGCGCGCAGCAGCACCGACAGCTCGTTGGCCGATTGCACGGTGAAGCTGCCGGAGATGATGCCCGAGCCGCCGAGAATGGGCTCGCGGATGTTGGGGGCCGAGATCACCTTGTCATCGAGCACGATCGCGAACGGCTTGCCCACGTTCTCCTGGGTGATCTTGCCGAACTTCCGCGCACCCGCATTGTCGAAGCGGAAGCTCACGACCGGCTGGTTGTCCTGGAACGTCGGCTGGGCGTTGGTCAGGCTCTCGCCGCTCAGCTCGACCTGCCGCTTGACGAGATAGTGCTGCGGGCCGCGATCTCCCTCGGCCGCCTCCAGCAGCATGTCGCCCGGCGGCACGCGGCCAGCCAGCGCATCCTGAATGCTCGATTCCATATCGACCATGTGAAAGGTCAATCGCGCCGTCTTGCCGAGCAGGCGCTTGATGTTTCCGGGATCTCTCTCGCCCGGCACCTGGACCAGGATGCGGTCGGCACCCTGGCGCTGGATCGACGCCTCGCGGGTGCCCAGCTCGTCGATGCGTCGCCGCACCACCTCGAGCGACTGCGCGATCGCTGCCTGGCCCAGCTCGTTGCGCTTGGCGTCGGTGAGGCGCAGGACGATCCGGGGACCATCCTCCTGCAGGTCGAAATCGCGGATCTGCCCGGTGACACCGAGATTGAGCGGGTTCAGCTTCGTGATCTCGGCGACCGCCTGCTCGCGCTGGCTCGGGTCGACGAGCGTCACGGTGACGGTGTCGCCCTGCACGCCCAGGCCGCGATAGTTCACCCGCGCGCCGCGCAGCGCCACGCGCATGTCGCTGACCATGGTCTCCAGGCGCTCGTGGTAGATCGGCTCGAGGTCGACCTCGAGCAGCAGGTAGGAGCCGCCCTGCAGGTCGAGGCCGAGCGTGATCTGCCGCGTGGGCATGAAGCCCGGCATGCTGTCCAGCGTCGCGCGCGACAGGAAATTGGGAAGCAGCGCCACGGCGCCGAACAGGCAGACGGCGGCGATGACCAGGGCTCGCCAGGAGGGCATGCGGAACATCGGCTGCGGGACTTACTTCTTGCCCAGCAGCTTGCCGAAGAAGCCGCCGGCCGACGATGCCGCGGCCCGATTGTCGTTGCCGGACGCCGGGACCGGCTTGTTCAGCATGTCGGCCACGGTGTGCCGTACCACCTTCACCTGCATGTTGGGCGCGATCTCGACCATGAGCGTGGCGTCGGTGCTGTCGACCTTCACCACCTTGCCGATCAGGCCGCCGGCCGTGACGATCTGATCACCCTTCTTCAGGTTCTCGATCATTGCCCGATGGGCTTTGAGCTTCGTCTGCTGCGGACGGATCAGCAGGAAATAGAACACGACGAAGATCAGCACCAGAGGGGCCAGCGACATGAGCATGTCGCCGCCGGCGGCAGGGGCGGCCGCTTGGGCGTAAGCCGGAGAAATGAACATGGGATCCTCAGTGGCGATGGCCAGCGTGGGGGCGGACTATAGCCACGCGGACTTGCATTGCAACCGATGACCCGCGCTCGTCAGGACGGGACAATCGTCAGGTTGCCATCGGCCGCCCGCAACATTAATCCCTCGACAGCATGCAGTAGCGCGGCGACCGGTCGACAGTCGCTTGCGGCGCACGGGCGATCGGGATGCGGCAGGAAGGTCGCCCCGGCCCTCGGCCACGCCCATCTCCTTGCGCTCGCAGCGCCTCGAAAGCGGATTCATGAACCTGACACGCCTGCGCGCCGAATGGTTCGGCAACATCAAGGGTGACCTGCTCGCCGGCACGGTCGTCGCGCTGGCGCTGATCCCCGAGGCGATCGCGTTCTCGATCATCGCCGGTGTCGACCCACGTGTCGGCCTGTTCGCCTCGTTCTCGATCGCCGTCATCATTGCCATCGTCGGCGGCCGGCCCGGCATGATCTCGGCGGCCACGGCAGCGACCGCAGTGCTGATGGTTACCCTGGTTCGCGATCACGGCCTGCAATATCTGCTGGCTGCGACCGTGCTCGCCGGCGTCCTGCAGGTGGTAGCCGGGCTGCTGCGGCTGGGCGAGCTGATGCGCTTCGTCTCGCGCTCGGTCATCACCGGGTTCGTCAACGCGCTGGCGATCCTGATCTTCATGGCCCAGCTGCCCGAGCTGATCGGCGTGCCCTGGCTGACCTACATCATGGTCGCCGCCGGCCTCGCCATCATCTACCTGCTGCCGCGGCTGACCAGGATCGTGCCGTCGCCGCTCGTCTGCATCGTTGTGCTCAGCGCGATCTCGATCGGCTTCGGGCTCGACCTGCGCACGGTCGGCGACATGGGCGAGTTGCCCTCGACCCTGCCTGTGTTCCTGCTGCCCGACGTGCCGCTCAACCTCGACACGCTGTTGACCATCCTGCCCTACTCGGCCGCGATCGCCGTCGTGGGTCTGCTCGAATCGCTGATGACGGCCACCATCGTCGACGACCTGACCGACACGAGGAGCGACAAGAACCGTGAGTGCGTCGGCCAGGGCGTGGCAAACTTCGTGACCGGGTTCCTGGGCGGCATGGCCGGCTGCGCCATGATCGGCCAGTCGGTCATCAACGTGAAATCCGGTGGCCGCGGCCGGTTGTCGACCTTCTTTGCGGGCATGTTCCTGCTTTTCCTGATCCTGGTCGTCAGCGACTGGGTGAGGCAGATCCCGATGGCGGCCCTGGTCGCCGTAATGATCATGGTCTCGATCGGCACCTTCAGCTGGACCTCGCTGAGGCAGCTGCGCACCCATCCGCGTAGTTCCAGCATCGTCATGCTGGCCACCGGGGTGACCGTGGTCGCGACCCACAATCTGGCGCTGGGGGTC
>JAPJRA010000328.1 GCA_030824835.1 Geminicoccaceae bacterium
GCGTGGTCTTCCCGTTGTTTTTCCAGCCGACGATCCCAAAAACCCGCATCTTCCGTTCCGCTGTCACCGCCACCGCTCTATCGCTAAGCTGGCAGCACTGTGCAGCGGCGCCGTGGGCGCGACAAGGAGAGGGCGGCGCATGGCTCCCGGCCCGCGATGAGCGAGATGATCCTGGATACCCGCGGCCTGTCGTGCCCGCTGCCCGTACTGAAAGCGCGCAAGCGGCTGCTCGGGATGGCGCCGGGCCAGCGGCTGCGCGTGCTGGCGACCGACCCCAAGGCACCTGGCGATTTCCGTCTCTATTGCACCGAGACCGGCCACAGGCTCGTCGAGGAGGCGCGTGATGGGGAGGTCTTCGTCCTGGTGGTGGAGCGCGCAGCCTAGGGTTCGGCCGCGACATCTCCCATGGTCGCGGTGATCAGCCAGTCGACGACGGCCCGCCGCGCTTCGTCGGGCTCGGCGCCGCCTGCAAGCGCCTCGTGGTAGACCGCAAGCTGCAGGTCGGCGCTGGTGCCGCGGGCCACGATGTCGCGGGCCCGCTCCAGCTCGGCTGCCTCGCCGAGCTCGGTCGCGTCGTCTGCCAGCATCAGCAGCAATTCGTCGACCAAGGCCGGCATCGGCTTCATGCGCCCGGCGCCGAAATCGGCGAGCTCGGCCGCGATGCCCCGGCGCTGCGCGCGCCATTTGTTCTCCTCGATGAGGATGCGGCGATAGGCGCGCCAGCTCTGATTGCGGGTCCGCAGCCGCCAGAGGTGATGCAACAGCGACTGGTACAGAGCGGCCACGGTCAGCGCGTCCTCGACGTCGGTGCAGATGTCGGTGATGCGCAGCTCGAGCGTCGGGTGCTTGCCCGACGGCCGGATGTCCCACCAGATGTAGGTGGGATCCGGTATAAGGCCGATCTCGGTCAGCGTGCCCAGCATGTCCTGCCAGTCGCGCCAGCTGGAGAAGGTCTCGGGCGAGCCCGATCGCGGCAGCTCGGAAGATATGGTGGGGCGGATCGATTTCAGGCCTGTTTCCTGCCCGGCCCAGAAGGGTGAGCTGGTGGAAAGTGCCAGCAGGTGCGGCAGGAAGTAGGCGACCTGGTTCATCAGATCGATGCGCAGGTCCTCGTCCTCGATCTGCGCATGGATATGCATGCCGCTGATCAGCTGGCGCTTGACCAGGGCCTGGTATTCGTCGGTCAACGACTGGTAGCGTTCCTTCCTGGTGCTTTGCTGCTCGGACCAGTCGGACGAAGGATGGGTCGAGGCGGCGATCAATGCCATGCCGTGCCCACGCGCGATTCGCCCGACACTGCGGCGCAGCCGAACCAGATCAGTGCGGGCCGCGGCGATGTCGGCGCAGACGGCGGTGCCGACCTCCACCTGCGCCTGCAGAAGCTCGTGCGTGACCTGCTGGCCGAGCTCGGCGCGGCAGGCTTCCATGAACGTGGGCGGGGGTGAGACCACCAGCTCACGGGTGGTCGGATCGACTAGAAGGTATTCCTCCTCGATCCCGATCGAGAGATTGGGTCGACGCAAAACCATGGCTGGGCCTCCGCACTGCGAGGAGGCTCCCACCTCCATGCACAGTCTAGCGGCGCGGACCGCTTCAGGTTCCGTCGGAGCTCAGAGCATGGAGGAAGACTGGATGGCGTGGCGCCAGGAGATCAGGCCGCCTGCTCGATCGAGATTGTCGCCCTCAAACATGCTGTAGAGCGACGGGTCGGCCAAGGGTGCCTGCAGTGCCTCGTAGATGAGGTCGGCATAGTGGTGCGCGGCGTCCTGCGAAGCGATCTCGTCCTGGCGGACCTCCAGCATCACGTGCGGCAGGCGCGGTCGCTGGGCGTGAAACTGGACAGTGAAGCCGAAGTCGAGCAGTCCCGAATAGGGCTGGTTGTCGCCGATCACGAGATCGTCCAAGGCGCCTAGTCGGTCCAGCAGCGGTCGCGACAGGCGCTGGTCGCCGCGCCACAGGATGCCGATCTGCCAAGGCCGGTCCTCGCCGTTCATGTGCGGCGTGAAGCTGTGCACGGCAATCACGGCCGGCACGACGCCACGCCGACGGAAGGCGCCGATCCGGCGGGCGACGGCCCGGTGGTAGGGCAGGAAATAGCTGATGACGCGGTCGACGACCGCCGTCATGTCGAGCCCCTGATTGCCGGGCACGACGCAGCCGTCGCTGATCTCGGGAATCGAGCTCGGCACGCCTGGTCGGCGGTTGGGGTCGATGACCAGTCGGGAGCAGTGATTCAGGAGGGCCGGGGCGTCGAGCGATCGGGCCAGACGCCGGGTAAGATCCGCGGCTCCGATATCCCAGCCGATATGCCGGGACAGGGCTTCCTCACTGATACCCAGCTGATCCAGATGGGCCGGGACGCCCTTGCCGGCATGGTCACACAGGATCAACACCGGGGCACGACCGGTGGGATTGCATTCTTCCAGCCAACTCGGATCAGGTACGTTCAACGTCCGCATGGGCACATACTACGCCATGAAAGTGGGAGGAGGAGAGGCCCGCGCGACAGCAACGCTCGCGCCGGTTTGCCGGTCGAGCAAGAGTGGACCGATTTCTACTGTGACGCGATTGCACCACATCTTCGTGCGCAGCGTGACGTGATGCTCCTGATCCGGTGGATTGATAGACTCTTCACCGGCAGTGCCTATAGAAGAATGGATCACGTCGGCTGCCGGCCGACGAAAAAATGCCTGCGTGGAGCGTGGCTTACGATGCGGCGGGTCGTGCTGGTGGCCCTGGTGATGGTTGGCTCGCTGCTTGGCTCATCGGTGCTGCTGGCCCCGGTGTCGGCAGCCGCCGTGATGCCAACAGGGAAAGCTGACAAGGTGATCGTCGTCAAGAGCGCGCGACGGCTCTACCTCGTGCGCAATGGACAGGTCATGGAAAGCTTTCGTGTCGCTTTAGGCCGAAATCCCAAGGGGACCAAGATCTATCAGGGCGACGGCAGGACCCCTGAGGGGATTTATCGCATCGCCGCACTCAATCCAGACAGTCAGTTTTACCGCTCGATTCGTGTATCCTATCCGAATGACGCGGATCGAGCCCGGGCTCAGGCACTCGGGCAAGCAGTCGGGGGGGATATCATGATCCACGGCCTGGCGCCGGAAAGGCGTGGCTACGGCGGCGAGCATTGGCGGTTCGACTGGACCAATGGCTGCATCGCCGTAACCGACGAGGAGATCGACGAGATCTGGCGGCGGGTGGAGATCGGAACCCCGATCGAGATCCGGCCATGATCCCGGCTAGGCAAGGAAAACATGGTCGCTACCCGTCGCGGTCGGAACACGGGCAGCCACATTTCAGCCGTGCCGGGTCAGTTCCGATGGGCTTGAGACACTGTAGCTGCATACGTTGCACACGGAGACTATCGAAATGAAGAAAATGCACGGCATCGCCCCGGCTGTGGCCGTCACCGTCGCGTTCCTCGCGCTTGGCGGCTGCGCCTCCCGGGGCAGCGTCGAATCATTGCGTGAAGAGGTTGCGAGCCTGCGGACCGCGCAGCAGGCGACCGATGCCAAGGCCACCAACGCTCTGGCGACGGCGCAGAAGGCCGCGGCCGATGCGGCGCAGGCCGAGGCTTCGGCCGACGCCGCCAGCCAGAAGGCCGACCAGATCTTCCGCGCCGGCCTGCGCAAGTAAGACCACGCCGCCGGGTCGCCGAACGGGCGACCCGGCAACGGCGGGCAGGGCAGGTCCTTCGGCTTTGAAGGTGGCGCTCGCGGTTGCCAGGGGCCATCTAAACAACTCGAGACCTTATCGCGAGACGCCGGAGATCATGGCCGCCTTTTCCATCACCGCATCGGGCCCGAGCTTGTCACGCCGGGTGTTCTCGCGGCAATTGGGCCTGCTGGCCGTGGCGCCGCTGCTGGCTCCCAGCATCGCTCGTGCCGCTGCCGAGCGTGATGATCTTATTGGTCAGACGACGTTCTACCTGACCCGCGGCGACGAGAACCTCCTGGATGTGGCGCGCGAGCGCAATCTCGGCATGCCCGAGATCTCTGCCGTCAATCCCGGGATCGATCCCTGGGTGCCGGGGGCCGAGCGGCTGATCATGCTGCCGACGCAGTTCATCCTTCCCGACGCGCCGCGAGAGGGGATCGTCGTAAATTACGGCGATCTACGGCTGTATTATTTCCCCAAACGCGGGCTAGTGCAGACCTACGCCATCGGGGTCGGCCGGGACGGCTTCGAGTTGAAGTTCGGGGGGACGCGGATCGTCCGCAAGACCGAGCACCCGACCTGGTATCCGACTGCCTCGACGCTGCGGGACAAGCCGTGGCTGGACACCGTTGTGCCGCCCGGGCCCGACAACCCGCTGGGTGACTATGCGCTCTATCTGGGCTGGCCGACCTACCTGATCCACGGCACCAACCTGCCATACGGGGTCGGGCGGCGGGTCAGCCGCGGCTGTATCCGGATGTATCCCGAAGGCGTGGCGCAGCTGTACCCGCAGATCCCGATCGGCACCAAGGTCACCGCGGTGCAGCAGTTCGTCAAGGTCGGCTGGCACCGCGGCGAGCTTTATCTGGAAGCGCAGCCCGACGTCGAGCAGGTCGACGAGCTCGAAGCGGCGCTGAGTATCACGCCGCGCGAGGTCGACCCTGCGGACCGCCAGCTGGTCGTGGATCGGGCCGGCCCCGATGCGGCCCGGGTGGATTGGGCCCTCGTCGATGCGGAATTGATTGCGCGACGCGGCATTCCGGTGCAGATCACTCGGCCCGGCCCGATCGTGGCCGCGCCAGGCGAGGGGGCTCCGGCGACGCTCGCCGTGGGCTCCGACTTGCCGTCGTCCGGGGGTCTTTACTGACCCCGCGGCAGCGTGCCGACACCACGGCCAAGCCACAGGCTCTTCACAGTATGTCCCCAGGATGTCAGTCCTGGGTGAGCGCGATGGATTTCGCCTGACGTCAGACTCAACTGCGGCTGATGGCGCCGCGGCCTGATTGTCCTCCACGTACCTGATCACAACGGCGATCAGCCGTGCCGCCGACAGAAAGGTGGCCCGGGGCGAACCCCGGGCCAAATGTGGAGGAGAATACAAGAAAAGAACGCCCCGCTTGCCCGACGGGACGTATGCGTACCGTCAGCTACAGCCTGTGGTTGAGCCGCAGGTATCGCATTTCAGGCAGGTGCCGTTCCGCACCAGCGTGAAGTTGCCGCAAGCGGAGCAGG
>JAPJRA010000329.1 GCA_030824835.1 Geminicoccaceae bacterium
GGCCAACGATCCGCGCAATCGTCGCCTGTCGGTGGTCCTGCTGCATGGCGCCGACGCCGGTCCGCGCGGAGGGACGGGCACGCCGGCCAATGGTGCGCAACGGGCCGGCGGGGGTGGCAATTGACGGCGCCGGTGGCAGCGGTTAACGGTCGCCGCGAACGAAGCTTTTCGAGGTGACGCATGGCCGCGCCGGCGTTCGCCGCAGCCCCGCCGCGACCCGGGCCGACATCGGACGGTGGGCTCGAGCTGGAATATGTGACCGTCGAGGGCATGCGCGTGCGCCTGGGTCACCGGCCGGCGACAAGGAGGGCGCAGCCGCGCGCCACGGTCGTGGTGCTCCCGGGACGTGCCGAGTTCATCGAGAAATATGGCGAGACGTTGGACCAGCTCGACGAGCTCGGGTTCGCCAGCGCCATACTCGACTGGCGTGGCCAGGGCGGCTCCGACCGCTATCTGGCCTGGCGGTTGCGGGGACATGTGCCCCAGGTCGAGGCCTATCTGGCCGATCTCGATGCGGTCATGGCACGGCTGGAACAGCTGGACCTGCCGCGGCCATTCTTCATGCTGGCGCACTCGATGGGTGGGCATATCGGCCTGCGCTACATGCATGCGCACCCCGATGTCTTCGCCGCGGCGGCGATGACCGCGCCCATGTTCGGCATCAACCTCAACGCGATGCCGGAACGCCTCGCGGGTGCCATCTGCCGGATGGCGATCGGGCTCGGCGCGGGTCGTGCCTATGCCCCCGGCCAGAGCGATTTCGACCTCGACCGGCGCCGCTTCGAAGGCAACCGGCTCACCTCGTGCCCAGAGCATTTCGCGAGTCTGGGGCGGCAGCTGGCGACGGCGCCGGAGCTGGCGCTGGGGGGTGTGACCTACTCGTGGCTCGGCGCGGCGCTGCGCTCGATCGCCCTGATCCGACGGCGCGGCTACCTCGAGAGCATCGCCACGCCGATCCTGGTATGTCAGGCGGGCCTCGAGCGGATCGTCTCCAACCGGGCGCAGGTCGAATGCGTGCGCCGCCTGCCGCGGGCACGGTTGGCCGTGTTCGCCGACGCGCGCCACGAGCTGCTGTGCGAGCGCGCGCCGGTGCGACAGCGCCTGTTCGCGACCATCGACGGCTTCCTGGCCGAGAACCTCAACTGAAGTCCGTTGCCGCCGGCTTCGGGACCTGCAGCAGCTCGGCGGCTCGCCGCACCACCGTGTCGAACATGGCGACGGTAAGCCGCCCGGTGTTCACGTTGTAGCGCGAGGTGTGGAAGCTGGAGAGCAGCGTCTGCCCGCCAGGGAGCCGATGCTCGGCCCCATGGTGGAACGGGAAGCCCTTCAGCGGCAGACCGTGGGCCCGCAGCACCGTCTCGTGAGCGATGCGCCCCAGCGCCAGAACGACGCAAGGCGCCGAGTCGCCGCCGAGCTCGCCTGCCAGGAACGGGCGACAGTTGGCGATCTCGGCCGGGAGCGGGCGGTTCGCCGGGGGCACGCAACGGACGGCGTAGCTGATGCGGCAGTCGGGCAATGCCAGCCCGTCGTCGATCCGTGCGGCGAAGCCGCCCGTCGCCAGCCCGTGGCGAAGCAGGGCCGGATAGAGAACCTCGCCGGCAAAGTCGCCGGTGAACGGCCGTCCCGTCCGATTGGCGCCGCGCAATCCCGGCGCCAGGCCGACCACGAGCAACCGCGCCCCGGCGGCACCGAACGATGGCACCGGGGCGTTGAACCAAGTTGGCTCCAACATCTGCTGGGAGAGGCGGAACTCACGCAACCGCGGACACAGGCCGCACGTCGCGTCCGGTTGCGGTCGCAAGCCGGCTAGGCCTCCTCGTCGTCGAACTCGCCGTCATCGTCCACGGGCAGCCCGGCGCCCATGCGCGAGCCGTCGTCGTGCCGAGCCTGGTATTCGCGCGCGACCCGCCCCTGCAGCTCGGACAGATCGAGGAAGAAATCCGCCTGACGCCGAAGCTCGTCGGCAACCATCGGCGGTTGGGTCCGAATGGTGCTGATGACTGTGACACGCACGCCCTGGCGCTGGACCGCCTCCACCAGCCGGCGGAAGTCACCGTCGCCGGAGATCAGCACGATGTGGGTTGCCTGGCGGCTCATCTCCATGACGTCGACGGCGATCTCGACGTCCATGTTGCCCTTGTACTTGCGCCGCCCGGTCGCCTGTGTGAACTCCTTCAATGGCTTGGTCACCATGGTGTAGCCATTGTAGTCGAGCCAGTCGACCAGCGGTCGGATAGGCGAATACTCCTGTTCGTCCAGAAGAGCCGTGTAGTAATAAGCGCGGATGAAGCGGCAGTCGGCTGCGAGGGTCTGCAGCAGACGCTTGTAGTCGATGTCGAATCCAAGCGCCTTGGCAGCCTGATACAGGTTCGCGCCGTCAATGAATACGGCGACGCGGTCGTCCGGGTGGAACAACCGCTCCGGGGCAGCTATGCCCATCTTGATGAACTCCAAAAAAGATAATCCGAAAGGACTAGTGGACCGTAAACGCCCGAGCTGGCCTCGGCAACAGGACTCAGCCGGGGGATGGCACGAAATCGTGTGATATCAGCATCTGCCGACGGGGAATGCAACCTTTGGATGCGTGTCGCGGCATGGCGGCAAACCGTGCCGACTTTGCACTTCGCCGGCTCGACGCCATCTAACGGTGCACGGGGCCGTGCCTTTGCCGTCTGCGCCGTTTGCCTGTAGCGGCAAGTTCAGATAAACGAGACACAACCCGCCATTCCGCCGATCATCGGAGTCCGCCATCATGGCACGTATCACCGTTGAAGACTGCGTCCTGCGCGTGCCCAGCCGTTTTGAGCTGGTGATGCTGTCCGCGCAGCGCGCCCGCGACATTTCCGCGGGCTCCCAGCTGTCGATCGACCGCGACAACGACAAAAACCCGGTCGTTGCCCTGCGCGAGATCGCCGACGGCACCATCGATCTCGATCATCTTCGCTACGAGCTGATTCACGGCCTGCGCCGCCATGTCGATCTCGAGCCCGAGACTCCGATGGACCTTGCGGAGGAGCTGGAGTCGCTGATTCCGCCACAGGAAGCCGGCATCGTCGCGCCGATGCCCGATGGCGTGAGCTACAGCGAGTTCAATCTCGCGGACGAGGACTGAGCCCGCGGCCGACGGCACGACGCTCGCGCGGCGGGACGGGGAGGCGCCCATGACCTCCGGGGAGACGGTCGAGCTGCTGCAGCGACCCGCGGCCCCGGTCGTCGTGCCGCTCCCGGTGGCGGCTCCGGCCAAGCCGCGGCGGCAGGTGATCCGCCAGTACGAGCTGGTCGAGCGGGTCAAGGCCTACGACCCGGACGCGGACGAGGATCTGCTCAATCGCGCCTACGTGTTCGCGATGAAGGCGCACGGCTCGCAGCTGCGCGCCTCGGGCGACCCCTATTTCCACCACCCCGTCGAGGTCGCCGGCATCCTCACCGGCTTCCGGCTCGACAGCGCCTCGATCGCCACCGCCCTGCTGCATGACACGGTCGAGGACACCGGTGCCACGCTCGACGAGATCGAGCGCCTGTTCGGGCGGACCGTGGCCCGGCTGGTCGATGGCGTCACCAAGCTCAACCGGCTCGAGCTGCAGTCGGCGCACACCGCGCAGGCCGAGAATTTCCGCAAGCTGCTGCTGGCGATGTCCGAGGACATCCGCGTGCTGCTGGTCAAGCTCGCGGACCGCCTGCACAACATGCGCACGCTGCATTTCATCAAGAACCCCGACAAGCGTCGACGCATCGCCGCCGAGACCATGGAGATCTACGCGCCGCTCGCCGAGCGGATCGGGATGGAGACGCTCAAGGCCGAGCTCGAGGACCTGGCTTTCGCGGAGCTCCGTCCGGATGCCCGTGACAGCGTGTTGCACCGGCTGCGCCATCTGCGGCAGGGCGACGTCGATCTCGTCGATCGCATCGTGGCCGAGCTGACCCAGGTGCTGAAGGCGGCCGGGATCGAGGCCGAGATCTTCGGCCGCGAGAAGACGCCCTACTCGATCTGGCGCAAGATGGAGCGCAAGAACGTCGCCTTCGAGCAGCTGTCGGACATCATGGCGTTCCGCGTCCATGTCGACAGCCTGCCCACCTGCTATGCTGCCCTGGGTGTCGTGCATGGCGCCTATCACATGCTCCCGGGGCGCTTCAAAGATTTCATCAGCACGCCCAAGCCCAACGGCTACCGGTCGCTGCACACCACGATCATCGGGCCGGAGCGGCGCAAGATCGAGGTACAGATCCGGACCCGCGACATGCATGAGCTGTCCGAGCTCGGCGTGGCCGCGCACTGGGCCTACAAGCAGGGTGCTCAAGCGCCCGAGGGGCGGCAATATCGCTGGATACGCGAGCTCCTAGACATTCTGGAGCACGCCGCCGGCCCCGAGGAGTTCCTCGAGAACACCAAGCTGGAGATGTTCCAGGACCAGGTGTTCTGTTTCACGCCGAAAGGTGACCTGATCGCGCTGCCGCGCGGTGCGACGCCGGTGGACTTCGCCTACGCGGTCCATTCGCAGGTCGGGGATCGCTGTGTCGGTGCCAAGATCGACGGCCGGATGGTGCAGCTGCGTGCCCAGCTGCAGAACGGCGACCAGGTCGAGATCATTACCAGCAAGAGCGGGACGCCCTCGCCCGAGTGGGAGCGACTGGTCGTCACCGGCAAGGCCCGGGCGCGGATCCGCCGGCATCTGCGGCTGCGCCAGCGCGACGAGCATGTGGCCGGCGGCCGTGACCAGCTGGGCAAGGCCGCCCGCCAGGAGCAGGTGACGGTGACGGAAAAGCAGCTCGAGCGCGCGCTCGACAGCCTGCACCAGAAATCGGTCGAGGACCTGCTGGCGGCCATCGGCGACAGCCTCGTCAGTGCGCGCACGGTGTTGGAGACCGTCTATCCCGAGCTGAAGCGCGCCGAGGCGCGCAAGGACGAGATCGATACCCGGGTCGTGTCGTTGCGGCGGCCGACGCCGCCGCCGCCGGCTTCTAACGCGCCGCTGATCGGGTTGCCCGCCGGCGTCGCGTTCCAGTTCGCCCGATGCTGCCGGCCGGTGCCGGGCGATGCAATCGCCGGGCTGATCCGTACCGGGCGACCGGTAAGTGTCCACCGCGCCGAATGCGCGGTGCTCACCCGCACGCAGGCGCCGGAGCACCGTCTGCTCGACCTGGGTTGGAACGCGAGCCAAATCC
>JAPJRA010000330.1 GCA_030824835.1 Geminicoccaceae bacterium
GCCGGGCCGGCACATGATGAACGTCGGCGGCGGGCTCTTCTGCCTGCTCCTCGGTATCCTCTACTTCAACGGCGCCGGCGTCTGGACCATGATCCTCGTCGCGCTTGTCGCCGGCGCCATCGGCTGGCACCTGATCATGGCGATCGGCGGCGCCGACATGCCGGTGGTGATCTCGATGCTGAACAGCTACTCGGGCTGGGCGGCGGCCGCGATCGGCTTCACGCTGTCGAACAACCTGCTGATCGTGACCGGTGCCCTCGTCGGCTCCTCCGGTGCGATCCTCTCCTACATCATGTGCCGGGCGATGAACCGCAACTTCATCTCGGTCATCCTCGGCGGCTTCGGTGGCACCTCCGGCCCTGCGCTCGAGATCGAGGGCGAGCAGGTGGCGATCGACTCCGACGGCGTCGCCGCGATGCTCGAGGACGCAGAGTCAGTGATCATCGTCCCCGGCTACGGCATGGCGGTCGCCCAGGCGCAGCAGCCGGTCTCCGAGCTCGTCAAGCGGCTGCGCGCCAAGGGCAAGGAGGTGCGCTTCGGCATCCATCCGGTCGCCGGGCGGCTCCCCGGGCACATGAACGTGCTGCTGGCCGAGGCCAAGGTGCCCTATGACATCGTGCTCGAGATGGACGAGATCAACGAGGACTTCCCCTCGACCGACGTGGCCATCGTCATCGGCTCGAACGACATCGTGAACCCGGCGGCGCAGGAGGACCCGAACTCCCCGATCGCCGGGATGCCGGTGCTCGAAGTCTGGAAAGCGAAGAACGTGCTGGTGCTGAAGCGTGGCCAGGGCACTGGATACTCGGGCATCGAGAACCCGCTGTTCTACAAGGAGAACTGTCGGATGTTCTACGGCGACGCCAAGAAGTCGCTCGATAGTCTCCTGCCGATGCTCAACTAGTCGGGTGCGCTCAGGTGGTGGCGACGGGTCTGGAAGAGATTGTGGGTCTGGCCATGGCTGGAGAGGAACCGCATGCCGGGGCAGGTGATTGATCTGGCCGTCTATCGCGGGACTCGGCGGAGCGTGCGCGAGAGCACCGTCGACATAGCGCCGCTTCCGTGGCTGTGGGCGACTTGGGCCGCCTTTAGCACGCTTGCTTGGTGGGCAGTGCCGGCTGCCTGCCCGGGCGGTGAGCGACCGTGCCATGGCGCGGCACCGCTCCTGGCAAGGGACTCATCGGATGACAAGCTACCGCGGCGCCCCTGCCGTCCCATCGATGACCCCAGGGGCAGCATCGTCGACTTGGCAGTTCTGTCAGAATAGCGGTGATAGTCCGCGAGCATCAGGCTGGGGGTCCTGTTGTGAGGGACCGCCGGTAAGCCCATGACAAGGAAAAGGATCAGGACATGACGGACGTCGTGATCGTGGCGGCAGCGAGGACCCCGATCGGGGGCTTCCTCGGAGGCCTTGGTGGCGTGCCGGCCGATCAGCTCGGCGCGGTGGCGATCAAGGCGGTGCTGGAGCGAGCCGGGATCGAGGCCGCCGAGGTGTCGGACGTGATTCTGGGTCACGTGCTGACGGCCGGGCTGGGTCAGAACCCCGCCCGCCAGGCCGCCATCAAGGCGGGCGTGCCGAAGGAGACGCCGGCGATCACGATCAATCAGGTCTGCGGCTCGGGCCTGCGGGCCGTGGCGATGGGCTTTCAGGCGATCAAGTCCGGCGATGCGGCCGTGGTCGTCGCCGGCGGCCAGGAGAGCATGAGCCTCGCGACCCACTGCGCCTACCTCCGGTCGGGCCAGAAGATGGGCTCGCTCGAGTTCGTCGACACGATGATCAGAGACGGGCTCTGGGACGCCTTCAACGGCTATCACATGGGCACGACGGCGGAGAACGTCGCCCAGAAGTGGCAGATCACCCGCGAGGAGCAGGACAAGTTCGCCGCGGAGTCCCAGCGCAAGGCGGCCGAGGCCCAGCAGGCGGGCCGCTTCAAGGACGAGATCGTCCCGGTCACGGTCAAGACCCGCAAGGGCGACGTGGTCGTCGACACCGACGAGCATCCCAAGCCCGGCACGACCCCCGAGACCTTGGCCAAGCTGCGCGGCGCGTTCGCCAAGGACGGCACGGTGACCGCCGGCAACGCCTCGGGCCTGAACGACGGCGCCTCGGCGACGCTGCTGATGAGTGCGGCGGAGGCCCAGCGCCGGGGGCTGGCGCCGCTGGCCCGGATCGCGTCGTGGGCCACCGCCGGTGTCGACCCGGCGGTGATGGGCAGCGGCCCGATCCCGGCCTCGCGCAAGGCGCTCGAGAGGGCGGGCTGGCAGGTGGGCGACCTCGACCTGGTCGAGGCCAACGAGGCCTTCGCCGCCCAGGCCTGCGCGGTCAACAAGGACATGGGCTGGGATACCGGCAAGGTGAACGTCAATGGCGGGGCGATCGCGCTCGGCCACCCGATCGGCGCCTCGGGCAACCGGGTGCTGGTGACCCTGCTGCACGAGATGGGCAAGCGCGACGCCAAGAAGGGCCTGGCCACCCTGTGCATCGGCGGCGGCATGGGCATCGCCCTCTGCGTCGAGCGCGGCTGAGCGCGGCAAGAGTTCAAAGGGAGAAAGAGAGATGGCTCGGGTTGCGTTGGTCACGGGCGGCAGCCGCGGCATCGGTGCCGCCGTCTCCAAGGCGCTGCAGGCGGCCGGCTACAAGGTCGCCGCGAACTATGCCGGCAATGACGAGGCGGCGCAGCGCTTCAAGAGCGAGACCGGCATCCCGGTCTTCAAGTGGAGCGTCGCGGACTACGACGCCTGTGCTGCCGGGATCAAGCAGGTCGAGGCCGAGGTCGGGCCGATCGACGTGCTGGTCAACAATGCCGGCATCACGCGCGACGCGATGTTCCATCGCATGAGCCGCGAGCAGTGGCAGGAGGTCATCTCGACCAACCTGAACGGCATCTTCAACATGACCCATCCGATCTGGCCGGGGATGCGCGACCGGAAGTTCGGCCGGATCATCAACATCTCCTCGGTCAACGGCCAGAAGGGCCAGGCCGGCCAGGTGAACTACTCGGCGGCCAAGGCCGGCGACATCGGCTTCACCAAGGCTTTGGCGCAGGAGGGTGCCCGCGCCGGGATCACGGTCAACGCGATCTGCCCGGGCTATATCGGCACCGAGATGGTGCGCGCCATCGACGAGAAGATCCTGAGCGAGCGCATCGTGCCGCAGATCCCGGTCGGCCGCCTCGGCGAGCCCGAGGAGGTGGCCCGCTGCGTGGTGTTCCTCGCCGGCGACGAGGCCGGCTTCATCACCGGCTCGACCATTTCTGCCAACGGCGGCCAGTACCTGGCCTGAGCGGGTGCCTCCCTGCACTCAGGCTTGGCCGTCAGGCAAATTGACGAGGGAGGTCCCTCGGGTACCTCCCTCGTCTTTTCTCCGTTGCTGCGTTGCGAGCATCGGATCGCTCGCTGGCCTGCTCTGCCGATTGCCTCATGGAGAGCGTCGTAATGTCGATCTCGGCTGAGGAGGGATCCGCCTCTGGTCCCGCCGAGCAGATGGCCGCCATGCAGCGGATCGGCGAGAAAAGCCGGCGGGTGGTCGAGCTGTGGCTCGGCAAGGGCGGCGCCGGCACGCTGCCGGTCAGCGCCGACCTTGCCAGCGACTTCATGCGGATGACGCAGCATGTGCTGGCCAACCCGCTGGCTCTGGTCGAGACGCAGACCGAGTTCTGGCAGGACTATCTGACCTTGTGGCAGCGCACGGCGCAGCGCATGCTCGGTCTGGAGGCCGAGCCGGTGATCGCGCCGGGCAAGGACGACCGCCGCTTCAAGCACGAGCAGTGGTCGGAGAACGCCGCGTTCGATTTCATCAAGCAGAGCTACCTGCTCTCCGCCCGCTGCCTGCACAACACCGTTCGCGGGGCCGACGGGCTGGACGACCAGACCAGGCGTAAGGTCGAGTTCTACACGCGCCAGGTGGTCGACGCGCTGGCACCCAGCAACTTCGCGCATACCAATCCGGAGGTGGTGGCCGCCACGCTGGAGAGCGGCGGCGGCAATCTGGTCAAGGGGCTGGAGAATCTGCTGGACGATCTCGAGCGCGGCGAGGGCGAGCTCAAGGTCAGCATGACCGACCGCAAGGCGTTCGAGCTCGGCCGGAACATCGCCACCAGCCCGGGCCAGGTGGTGTTCCAGAACGAGCTGATGCAGCTCATCCAGTATGCGCCGTCGACCAAGCGGGTGAAGCGCAGGCCGCTGCTGATCATCCCGCCCTGGATCAACAAGTTCTACATCCTGGATCTGCAGGCCAAGAACAGCTTCATCAAGTTCTGCGTCGACCAGGGCCACACCGTGTTCGTGCTCTCCTGGATCAATCCGGACGAGCGCCACAAGGACCTTGGCTGGGCCGAGTACATGGCGCTGGGGCCGCTTGCAGCGCTGGACGCGATCGAGCAGGCGATCGGCGAGCGCGAGGTCAACGTCATCGGCTACTGCATCGGTGGCACCTTGCTCGCGACGACGCTGGCCTGGATGGCCGCCCGGGGCGACCGGCGATTCACCTCGGCCACGTTCTTCACCTCCATCATGGATTTCAAGGACGCCGGCGAGCTGACCCTGTTCGTCGACGAGGAGCAGCTCGCGAAGATCGAGCGGCAGATGGACGAGAAGGGCTATCTCGATGCCGGCTCGATGGCGGCGACCTTCAACCTGATGCGGGCGAACGATCTGATCTGGTCGTTCGTGGTCAGCAACTATCTCCTCGGCAAGGAGCCCTTGCCGTTCGATCTGCTCTATTGGAACTCCGACAGCACGCGGATGCCGGCGGCGACGCATCGCTACTATCTGCGCAACATGTACCAGAAGAACCTGCTCAAGGAGCCGGGTGGGCTGGTGCTCGACGGTACGCCGATCGACCTGCGCCGCGTGGAGACGCCGGTGTTCCTGCTCTCGGCGCGCGAGGACCATATCGCACCCTGGCGCAACACCTACGCCGCGGCCGGCCTTTATGCCGGGCCGGTGCGGTTCGTGCTGGCGGGCTCGGGGCACATCGCCGGCGTGATCAACCCGGCGGGCTCGGCCAAGTACGGCCACTGGACCAACGACGAGCTGCCGGCGGATCCCGACGCCTGGCTCGAGGGGGCAACGCAGCACCCCGGCTCGTGGTGGCCGCTGTGGGCCGAGTGGCAGGGGCAGCTCGCCGGCGGCGAGGTCGCGGCGCGGGAGCCGGGCC
>JAPJRA010000331.1 GCA_030824835.1 Geminicoccaceae bacterium
GCTGCGCGGGCTCGCCGGCCGCCATGTTCCGCCCGGCCCCAGCGGCGCCCCCTCGCGCGGCCGTCCGGACGTGCTGCCGACCGGGCGCAATTTCTTCTCCGTCGACTGCCGCGCCGTGCCGACGCCGGCGGCCTGGCATCTGGGCTGGAAGTCGGCCGCGCTCGTCATCGAGCAGCATCTGCAGATGCACGGCACCTACCCGAGGCAGGTGGCGCTGTCGGCGTGGGGCACCGCCAACATGCGCACCGGCGGCGACGACATCGCCCAGGCGCTGGCGCTGATGGGCTGCCGCCCGGTGTGGGATGCCGAGAGCCGGCGCGTGACCGGCGTCGAGGTGCTGCCGCTCGCCGTGCTCGACCGGCCGCGGGTGGACGTGACCTTGCGCGTCTCCGGCTTCTTCCGAGACGCCTTCCCGGCGCAGATCGAGCTGCTGGACGATGCCTGCCGGGCGGTAGCGGCGCTGGACGAGCCCGAGGCCATGAACCCGCTGGCGGCCGCCGCCCGGAGCGACGCCCTGCGGCTGGAGGCGGCCGGGCTGCCCGCGGTGCAGGCACGGCGCCAGGCCTCGGCCCGCATCTTCGGCAGCAAGCCCGGCGCCTATGGGGCCGGGCTGCAGGCGCTCATCGACGATGGCGGCTGGCAGGACGAGGGCGACCTCGCCCGCGCCTGGCTCGCCTGGGGGGGCTACGCCTACGGCCGCGGCGTCGACGGCCGGGCCGCCGGCGACGAGCTGGCGCAGCGGCTGCGCGGCGTCGAGCTGGTGCTGCACAACCAGGACAACCGCGAGCACGACCTGCTCGACAGCGACGACTACTACCAGTTCGAGGGCGGCCTCGCCGCCACGGTGCGCCATCTGTCCGGCCGTCAGCCGGAGATCTACCACAACGACCATTCGCGGCCGGAACTCCCGCGCGTGCGCACGCTCAAGGAGGAGCTGGGCCGGATCGTCCGCGGGCGCGCGGCCAACCCCAAATGGATCAACGGCGTGATGCGCCACGGCTACAAGGGCGCGTTCGAGATCGCGGCCACGGTGGACTATCTGTTCGCCTTCGCGGCAACCTCCGGCGAGGTCGAGCATCATCATTTCGACGCGCTGTTCGACGCCTATGTCGGCGACGAGACGGTGCGCGGCTTCATCGCCGAGCACAATCCGGCGGCCTTGCGCGAGATCGCCCAGCGGTTCGACGAGGCGATCCGGCGCGGCCTCTGGCAGCCGCGCCGCAACAGCGTGCCTGCCGTGCTCGACGAGCTCAAGGCGCGGGGCTGAGCGGTTTCATGAGGGAGGAGCCGGGGATGACGGTGGAGATCCAGGACGAGGCGGAGGCGCACCGGGCCAAGATGGCGCGGATCAAGGCGGCCAAGGACCGCCTCTATGCCGGCAAGACCAAGGAGAAGGGGCTCATCATCGTCCACACCGGGACCGGCAAGGGCAAGAGCACCGCGGCCTGGGGACTGGCCATGCGCTGCCTCGGCCACGGGCTCAAGCTGGGCGTGGTCCAGTTCGTCAAGGGCCGCAGCGTCCCGGGCGAGCGCAAGTTCCTGGAGCGCTTCCCCGAGCTCGTGACCATCAAGGTGATGGGCGAGGGCTTCACCTGGGAGACGCAGGACCGCGCCCGCGACATCGCCGCCGCCGAGGCCGCCTTCGCCGAGGTCAAGCAGATGCTGCAGGATCCCGAGCTGCACCTGCTGATCCTCGACGAGCTCAACATCGTGCTGCGCTACGACACGCTGCAGGTGGCCGACGTCCTGGCCGCCCTGGCGGCCAAGCGCCCCAGCCTCCACGTCGTGATCACCGGCCGCAACGCCAAGCCCGAGCTGATCGAGGCCGCCGACCTGGTCACCGAGATGAAGCTGGTCAAGCACCCGTTCCGTCAGGGCATCAAGGGCCAGCTCGGCGTCGAGTTCTAGGCCGCGCGCGGGTAGGCGCTCTCCACGAGCGCGCCGAGCTGCGCCCGGGCTTTGGTGAGAGCCTGCTCACGCGCCTCTGGCCCGAAGCCGAGCTTCTCCGCATGGACGAAGGTGACGTCGGCGATGCCGATGAATCCCAGCAGGTTGCGCAGATGCGGCTCTTGCGAATCCATCGCCTTCGCGGGGCCTTCGCTGTAGAGGCCACCCCGGCTCTCGACGACGATGGCGCGCTTGCCCTGGAGCAGGCCCACCGGCCCGTTCGCGCCGTAGCTGAAGGTGACCCCGGCCCGCAGCACATGGTCGAACCAAGTCTTCAGCGTCGAGGTGATGCCGAAATTGTACATCGGCGAGCCGATGATGACCGTGTCGGCAGCCTTGAGCTCGGCGACGAGCGCGTCCGACAGGGCGCGGGCCGCCGCCTGCGGCGCGTTCACGGGCTCGGCGCCGCGGATGGCGCTGGCGGAATCGGGCGTCAGATGCGGGATCGGGTCGCTGCCGAGATCGCGCGTCGTGATCTGCAGCTCCGGATCGTGGTCCCGCAGCGCGTCCAGGGCTTCGCGCACGAGCTGGCTGGAGACCGAGGCCTCGCCGAGGGCGCTGCTGGTGAGAACGAGGACCGTGGACATTGCTGGGTTCTCCTGGCCTTGGCAACGACGACACGGCTAAGATAGGGATGCTTTCGGCGCGCTAATATGCCCTGAAATAGCGCCAGACTGTTGCATCTGGAGGAACAGGGGCAATGCAGCTGGAAGAGCTGAGATGCTTCGTGGAGGTCGTGGACAGCGAGGGCTTCAATCGCGCTGCCCAGCGCCTCGGTATCTCGAAGTCCATGGTCAGCCGCCGGATCGCGAACCTGGAGGCCAGCCTCGGCATCCGCCTTCTGAGCCGGACCACCCGCGGCATCAGCCCCACCGAGGCGGGGCTCGAATTCAAGGCACGCTGTGAGCGCATCCTGACCGAGGTGGAGGAGGCCCGGGAGGCGGTCGCCCATCAAACCGGTGCCACCGGGCGTCTACGCCTGTCGGCACCTCTGTCTTTCGGCACCCGGCACGTGGCACCCGCGCTGGCGGAGATGCTGCGACGGCATCCGAATCTCGAACTGGACGTTTCCTACAGCGACCACAAGGTCGACCTGATCGGCGAGCGGTTCGACGCTGCGGTCCGGATCGGGTCGCTCGAGGATGTCAGCCTCGTAGCACGGCGGATCGGGCCCGCCCGCGGCATCGTGGTCGCCAGCCCCGATTACCTCGCACGCCACGGCCGACCGGCTACGCCGAACGACCTCGCCGACCATGAATGCCTGATCTACACTGGAGCGGCGACGCCCGACTGGATTTTTCGGACGGGCAAGCGTTCGATCGCGATCCGACCCAAGGGGCGCATTCGTTCGGACAGCGGCGACGCCATCCTGCGATGGGCCGTGGACGGGCTCGGCATCTGCGTGGTGCCGACGTTTCTCGTCACGGATGTGCTGGAGAGCGGTGCGCTGGAGCCGATCCTACCCGACTACGCGCTCCCGCAGGCGGACATTTATGTCGTGCGCCCGCCCGGCCCCTATGTGCCGGGCAAGGTGCGGGTGCTGATCGACACGCTCGTGGAGCGGTTCGGGGGCAACCCGGTCTGGGACCGCTGCCTCATGCGCGCGACGCACCAGGGCTGAAGTATGTCGTGCTCAGCGGCCCCAAAGCTTGCGGTACATCGCCGAGGATCGTGGGTTGACGTTGCTGGGCGTGAGCTGATGTGGGCGTCGCTGGTTGAAGTAGTTCTCGTACGCGATCGACGACCGATTGCGGGAAAAGAACTCGTACATCTTCTGGATGTACAGCGGGTTGTCCTTGGTGCCGGGGCCGTTGCCGATCATGATGCCCCATTCCGGACAGGCGAACTTCTTGCCCCGGCTTTTCGCGAACGCAAGCCATGACCCGATGCCCCACGGACCGCCTTTGTGGGTGGCGTTGTACATCTCGTTCCAGATGCTCTCCGTGTTGATGGCGGGCCAGCCGTCGTAATAGTCGACGCTGATGATGTCGACCGCATCGTCACCGGGATACATGGTCAGGACCGAGCCGGACTGGGAGCCTTTCTTGAGGTTGCACCATTCCGTCTTCACCGATGGATTGTGCTTGCGGATGATGTCGGCCACGCGCTTGAACGTGTCCTTGAATCCCTGTGGGTCGGCGCCACCGTACCAGGGGAACTTGCGGTTGGTCTCCCAGCCGATCCGCACGATCGTGTCCCGGCGACCGGTGGCGGCGAGATTGCGGGCGAACTGCGTATAGTAGGCGTCGAACGAGCCCCTGGCCGCGAGCCTCCAGTTGCCCGCGTTCCTCACCGCGCTGTGGGTTTCCGGCAGTACCGCGAAGCCGAGCGAGATCCGGGCGGAAGTACTGCGCATGACGCCGGTCGGAACCTGCGCCGTCTCTTTCCAGTTCCGCCGTGGCCCCCAGCAGGTGATGCAGTCCACCTTGCGACCCCGGTAGATCTCGAACGGCCGGAAGTCCGAGGAGCCACAGCCCGAATCCCAGCCCAGACCGGAAAACGAGCCTGCGGCTTCAGCCAGTGGAATGCCCAGCCCGGCGCCCGCCGCCAGCGAGGCGCCGGCGGCACCAGCCAGGAAATGGCGGCGTGATGCCGAGTTCGAATGCTCATGCATGCTCATGGTCCCCGCACCAGCAGTGCTTGCCGGAAGGTTGGCTGTGACGATGGCCGGCCCCGGTCGGGCCATGGGCGCAGGCTTCCCGCGCGACCCCGTAAGAGGTCGCGGGAAGCTCAACCATTCAGGATGGGTCGTTCGAAAGAGTGCCTAGATCAGCAGGCAGTCGCTCAACCGCCGAGATCTATTGCCCAGCAGGTCATTCTCGCTCGTGCCGCTGTCGACGACATTCGCTAAGTTTCTCGAGTACTTCATGCATGGGATGTTACCCGTGACTTGCCGTCGGCTTGTTGGGACCTGGTCGGGCGTCCGTGCGTATGGCCCGCCGCCATCGTTTGCTCGCGTCAGCAGCGGCTTTCAAACCCCGTATCACGGGATATCAGGGGCATGTATTCTACTGACGGATAAATTGCGCCGGCATTCCATCGGCAGCCGGCATTGGCCGCTGAGGCACCGAGACCAGCGGGCGCTGGCGCCGTGGCCGGACGAAAAGGATCTTGTCGGAAAAGGCCTTAGACGGCCGCGGCCACGAGCCCGGCACGCCCGGCAAAGCGTGCTCGGTCGCCCAGCGCCTCCTCGACGCGCAGGCCCTCGT
>JAPJRA010000332.1 GCA_030824835.1 Geminicoccaceae bacterium
GGACTGCGGCGGCTGCCACACCGGCGGCGCGCTGGCCGGCGCGCCCGACCCGCAGCTGCACCTCGCCGGCTCCGACGTCGGCTTCGGCGCCCCGGGGCTCGGCGTGTTCTACCCGCCCAACCTGACCTCGGACCACGAGACCGGTATCGGCAGCTGGAGCGAGGCCGACATCGTCAAGGCGATCCGCACCGGCGAGCGCCCCGACGGCCGCGAGCTGGCGCCGATGATGCCGTGGCGCTCCTACGCCGCGCTCACCGACGCCGACGCCGCGGCCGTGGCCGCCTACCTCAAAAGCCTGCCGCCGGTGGGCCATCAGGTGCCTGCCCCCGTCGGCCCCACCGAGAAGGCTACGGCACCCTTTCTCGGCGTGACGATGCCCACCGGCTGACGCCGGCTAGGGCTTCACCCCCAGCAGCTCGAGGTCGACCGCGCCCGCCATCGCCTCGTAGCCGACATCCTGCGGGTGCAGGTGATCGCCGGAGTCGAAGTCGGCCCGGATGTGCTTGGGGTTGCTCGGATCGCGGGTGGCGGCATCGAAATCGATCACCCCGTCGAACGCCCCGCTGGTCCGGATCCACTGGTTGACCGCCTGCCGCTTGGCCTCCTTGCCCTCGTCGTAGTAGCCGAAGAGCGGGTGGCCGGCGAACGTGTCCTCGAACGGCGTCAGCGTGGCGCCGAGGATCCGCAGGCCCTTGCCGTGCGCGCGGGCGATCAGCTGCTCGTAGCCGACGATGATGTCCTCGGGCGACGGTGCGGGCTCGCCTTCGGGCACCAGCAGCGTGCCCGGCCAGCCGATGTCGTTGATGCCCATCATCACCACCACGGTGTCGGCATAGGGCTGGCTCAGCACGTCGCGGTCGAAGCGGGCCAGGGCATTGTCGCCCATCCGGTCGCGCAGCACCCGGGCGCCCGAGATGCCCTGGTTGATCACCGCGACGTCGGCCCCGGCCGCGTGCAACCGCTCGGCCAGGAAGTCCGGCCAGCGATGGTTGGCATCGGGCGTGGAGGCCGCCCCGTCGGTGATCGAATCGCCGAAGGTGACGACCGCCCGCGCCCCCGGCCTGGCGTCGACCAGGATCTCGGAGAGGAAGATCCGCGAGGTGATCGTCTGCACGGGCTCGAAGGTCGCGGCGGCGGTGAGGTCGCCCGGGCCGGAGATGTAGGCCGTCTGCGCGCCCTCGTTATGCCAGGTCGTGGTCGGCGTGATCTCCGGCAGGAACAGGCTGACGGCCAGGCTGCCGAGCGGCGGCACCGCCAGATCGACCGGGTCGCTGAGGATGGGCGCCCCCGGCGGCACGGTCACCGACGGCCGGCCGCCGAAGGTCAGCGCGCGGTCGGAGCCGGCGGCGATCGCCACCCCCTCGCCCGCCAGCGCCACGTGCGCCGCCCCGATCAGCAGCGGCCGCGTGCCGTATTCGTTGGAGAACTCCACCCGCACCTGATTGCCACCGACACTGACCCGCGCCACCTGGCGGATGGTCTGGTCGCGCAGGGCTCGCGGGATCCCGACCGGCGCGAAGAAGTCGGCGCCCCACACCGGTTGCGGGCTCGCCGCCCAGGTGGGGATCCAGCCGCCGGCGTCGGCAGCGTAGGACAAAGGCGCAATCGTTGCCGCGGTCAACATGCCGACAACGGCTAGGATCAACGACCTATACCTGCCGGACGCCTGCTCACGAGGCGAAGCGGATGACGTGTGCTCATGCCGTAACAAGGTTACCTCCCCAGCTATCAAGTTTTTATCCACCCATTACATCTCAAGATGGCCCGAATGGGTGGGCATACCGTTATCCGCTGTATACGGGGTGCACAAACAGAATCGACATGACCGGATGCATGCCTTATATACTCAAGACACCAAGACAGAACTAGACAAATATCTTCAAGACAATATATTATGCAAACAAGAAAAATATCTGCAATATTCTAAGATATTTGAATATTCTAATTATATGTTGCTGCATCTCAGATTTGTACGTCACCATTTTTATAAATTATGTAGCGGGAAATCACGGCGCCGTCACCACCGCCATCGTGTAGCTCCCTACCCCGACCGACGTGCCCGTCAGCGTCAGCTTGTACCTGGCCCCCGGGACCAGCCCGTCGAAGTTCAGCACCGAGGTCGCCACCCCTGCCACCAGGCCCTGGAACGCGTCGCTGGCGACGAGGCTGCCGGCGTTGTTCTTGAGGTCGACATTGACGCCGATCAGGCGGAAGCGTGCGGTCGCCGTGCCGACCAGCCAGGAGATGCTCACCGCTAGGGTCGGCTGCTGGGGCGTGAAGGTGAGCGTGTTGGCGATGGCTTTGCCGGGGCCGATCACGCCGCGGACCAGCACCCCGTCCTCCGGGTCGACGGTGCCGGTGGCCTTGGTGGCCTTGGCCTGGGTGAAGTCGACGATCCGGTAATCCGCCCGGGCCGGCGTCGCGGCCGCGCCGAAGGATGCGAGCAGCAGCGCCAGGGCAGTCCAGCGCAGGCCCATCGTCGCCCGCTCGGCAACCGCAAGGCGGTCCAAGATGGCGTCGGGCCCGCGCATCACCCCGCCCGTGCAATGCGTGCAGCGGCCATTGCCACCGCAGACGGCGCAGGTGCGGCCGTCGCCCTGAATCCCGGTCCCGGTGCAGACATGGCAGCGCGCAGTGCCCGAGCAGTAATAGCAGATCGCCATGCAGCCTCGCTTCGCGGCCCTTCTGGCGAGACCGCCACTGCATCGTAGCAGATCGCGCTATGGTTGCCACTGCCACCTTACGGTACGAATCAGCTCAGGCGGGCTTGGCGAAGTCCCCCGGGCTGTCGGGCGTGGCGCGCCAGGCCGCCGTGCGCTCCGGGCTGGCCTCCGCCAGTGCCCGGCGCACGCCGTCGGCGTCGAAGTCCTTGGCATAGACCGGGCTGCCCGGCTGCTGACGCCAGGATTCGGCGAGGCTGCCGGTGTCGACCGAATCGAAGCCCAACTCATCGATCAGGCGCATGACCACGGCCTTGGCCGACGGGTCGTCGCCCGCCACGGGCAGTGCGATCCGTCCGGGGGTGCCTTTGGGCTTGCCATGATCCTGCAAGTGCTTGGCGTAGATGTTGTTGAACGTCTTGATCACTGGCCGGCCCAGCTGCTCCGCCACCCAGCCGCTCTCGGTCGAGCCCGCCTCGATGCCGGCGATGCGGCCGTCCCGCTGCTGCGGGTAGTAGTTGCCGGTGTCGATCACCACCACACTCGCCAGCACGCCCGCGAACAGCTCCTTGGGCAGGTCTGGGATGTTCCTCATCGGGATGGTCACGATCACGACCTCGCCGGCTCGTGCCGCCTCAAGCACCGACACGGCATGGGCACCCGTCTCTGCAACGAGCGGCATCAGAATTTCCGGCCCTCGCGAGTTGGCGACGGCCACTTGGTGCCCGAGCGCACACAGTCGCCTGGTGAGTGCGCCGCCGATGTTGCCCGCGCCGATGATGCCGATCCGCATGGCCGTCCCTCCAAGGCAGGCATGGAAGCTTGCGGCTAGGCGCGACGCCCGTCAACGAATCCGGTACTCCCGCGACAGGCGAGGCGACCTCCCGCATCACGGGAATATTGTCGAGCAGCACACCGTCCGTGATGAGTGATCGCACAGCATAGCTCGTAGCCATCACCAGATATCGAGCGTATTCAGATGCGCCCGAACAATGATGGCGCATGTCTCACCAGAATCAACAAGGAATAACCATGCCCCGCCTGCCGGAAAGCCGTTCCATTGGGACCACGACGACACGCCCTCGATGCCGACCGAGGGGCTGGTCCTCCGGGATTCGAGCTTTGGGCGCCGGCCTGTGCTGCTGGGCCGCCATGACGATGCCCTGGATCGGCCAAGCACGGGCGCAGGCTCAGCTCATTATCGTCGACACCGCCAGCGACCGGGCCGGCGATGCGGCTTCGCCGGCCAACGTCGCCCGCAACATGAGCTTCATCGAGAGCACCGGCCTCGACGGCGTGGCCCTGAACACCAACGCCGGCTGGAAGCTGATGCAAACAGGGAAGCTGAGCTACGACAAGGTGATGCGGGAGCTCGCCCCCCTGCAGGGCAAGATGCGACAGGTGCGGACCAACTTCGTTCTGACCTATGTCATGAACGTCGACCCGTTCGACAGCTGGGCCGACGTCATCGACAATTGGGTGACGCTGGCGCAGGTGTCGCGGGACGTCGGCATGACCGGGTTCATCTTCGACAACGAGCCCTACAACGGCGAGGTCTGGATCTATCCGCGTGATGTCAAACATGCCGCGGCCTACAGTCTCGCCCAATACCAGGAACAATATCGGCAACGCGGCAAGGAGTTGATGACGGCCCTGATGGGGGTCTGGCCCGAGCTGCGGTTCCTGGTCATGCACGGCCCCTATTTGTCCGACCGGCGCACTCCCGACTACGTCGTTCTCGACCAGGGTGCGGTAACCGACCGCGATCTGTCCGGCTTCTTCTTCACCGGCCTGCTCGAGGCTGCCACCGGCTCTGCCAAGGTGATCGACGGCGGCGAGGTCTACCAGTACCGGTCGCCGTCCGACTTCTCGAACTCGTACCGTTACCGCAAGCAGACCATGCCGGCACTCGCAGGCGGTCCGTTGATCCCGGCAAGCCTACGCCCCCTATGGCCAAGCAAGAGCGACATCGCGTTCGGTGTGTTCGACGAGCAGTGGATCCCTGAATACCCGATGAACCTCGACATCTTCGAGACGACGCTGACCAACGCCCTGCGCCGGGCCGACAGCTATGTCTGGCTCTATGCCGAGCGCCACAATTACCTGAAAGCAGGTGGCGTCGGGCCCGAATGGCTGGCGGCGGTGAAGCGGGCCAAGGCCGCCGCCAACGCGTCCTGACACGGCCCCGCGCCCGTCCTCAGGGCTCGACCTGCACCAGGATATAGCCGCGATGCTGGCCGGAGCTGCTGTCGGGTGTCGCCATGGCAGCCCACAATAGATCGGCGTCGACCCAGAACGGCTGGTACTTGTAGCGGGCGACGTCGAGCACGAGCAGGCTGTGGGTCGGCACGTGGTAGGCGGCCAGCGGCGAGAAATGGCCGCCACCGCGATTGTCGTCGCTGAGCACCGCACGCGAGAAATTGGTCAGCACGAAATGTTCCGGCCGGCCCAGCGCATCGGCGGCGGCATGGCGAAACTGCGCCGC
>JAPJRA010000333.1 GCA_030824835.1 Geminicoccaceae bacterium
CTGAGGTCGACCACGACCGCCACGTTGCCGGCGAAGGTCGCGATGTCGACGCCTGTCCCGCCGTCGAGCACATCGTTGCCGGGGCCACCGTCCAGCAGGTCGCTGCCGTCATTGCCGCGCAGCACGTCCTTGCCGCCGAGGCCGGCGAGGTTGTTGGCGCCGCCATTGCCGGTGATGACGTCGTTGCGGCTGGTGGGGCTGGTGGAGAGCTTCTGGTCGGCCTCGACCGCGCCGATGTCGGGCAGGCTGCCGGCGGGCTGCGGGCGGGGCTTGCCGCCGAGCTGGCCGGTAGGGGCGGCCGTGATCGGGTCGGCGGCGGACAGAGCCGGGTTGGCGAGGCTGCCCTCCTTCAGCGGGGCGACGCCGCGCGCGTCCAGCCTGCCGCCGCCGGTGGCCGGGTCGACGGCGGCGAAGACGGCGCTCGGCACCACTTTCTGTCGGTCGCCGGCGATGCTGCCCGCGACGGCGCTGCCGAAAACGTTATGGCCGTTGCTGCGTGTTATTTTGCCAGCAATGTCGGGATCGGCCCCCCGGAAGACGATCCGGCCTTAACGAAGTTGCCGACGACAAGGCTGTTACTGATGTCGAGATCGCTTTTGTAGGTCAGGGAGATGCCGCCACCGCTAGCTTCGCCTTCATAACCTTCCGATCGATTGCCCGTCAGGGTGCTGCCGCTGATGTGTATGTGCCCGGTGGAGGCATTTATCCCCCCACCACGCGCCGTATAGGCGCTGGCGGGATGATCGGAAGCGATGTTACCGGCCAGCGTGCTGTTCGAAAGAAAGAGCTCGCTTTGCGACAGATCAATGCCGCCGCCCTTCACGGCTTCGTTCTCGGTAATTGTGCTTCTTGTAATCATGGCTGTGCCGCGCGACATCCAAATAGCTCCGCCTTCCATGGCACCATTTCGAGCAATGACAGTTTCGGAAATGTGCGCATCGGCGTCAAGCAGAAATAATGCTCGACCATAAGAGCTTCCGTTATTTTCCATGGAACTCTGCCTCATGACAAGGGAGCTTCCCTCGAATAAGATAATTGCGCCTCCGGCGTCTTCACCAAAATTATCAATGATTGAGCTATTTGAGATAATTACACTATTATTTCCTGCGGCTGCGATGCCGCCGCCAGCACCGTAGATCCCAACGTGGTTATTTTGTACCACACAACGTTCCAGCGACAAGTTGTTACCGGCCTCGACCAAGATCCCACCGCCGTCATCGGCATACCCGGACAAACCATTGGCGATCACCAGATCTCGAATTTCCACCTCGGCGTGGCGTCCGCTTATGTGCAGCACCCGATCCATCCCATTGCCGTCGATGGTGATTCGCGAGCCGTCATCGCTTCGCGGGCCGCCGATCCGGAGATCGCCGGTTACGGTCAGCTGGCCGCCGGTGAGCACAAGGCGCGCGCCTTCGAGCTCCTTGGCGAACCCGATGGTGGCGCCATGGGAGGAAGCATTGGCGTGGTTGATCGCCTCGCGCAGGCTGAGCTTGCCATCGCTGGCGTCGATGATGTCGGCTGCGGTGCTCACAGTGAAAGACGCCGTCGCCTTGTCTATCGCGGGTGGGCCGAACAAGGCCATGGACGAGGCTGCCGTCCGAGACGACTCGCGCCCCATTGCTGTCGACCCGCTCGCCCGTTTCAAGACAGCGAACCGTTGCTGTTGGTGCTGCCAGCAGCCAGATCCGCAATGTTTGCCGGTCGCATGGTCTGCCGCCGACACCTTTGGCGCTATGCCGGTCATCAAGCCAAGAATGATCATTCCCATCACCCCGATATCCGCTGGGGCTTGGCTATTGCACCGCTGACCGCCCTTCTGCCGTGCGCACCGATGACCCGTCGTGGCACCCATCTTGACCGTGGCCATCGAATTTCCCCGCTCCAGGCAATACCGATGCATACTGTACTCTACAGGCCGGCGCCGGTTAAGTGCCTACAAGTGTCCAGACAAAGAAAAATCGATTTTTGCACGAACCTCGATTTAGTAAAGGCCACTACCAACTATGTTTCGGCCTGGTCAGCCGGGCCCTCCTAATAGATTGAAACTCCATGGCATCAATCGCACAGGACCTTTCGACGCCAAGATGCTGAGCGAGCCGGCCGCTGAAAATGCTTGAGCGAACGTCGCTCCCGCGTCCATCTCACCTCCGAACCGCCACGATGACGGAGGCTCGGAGCGGGAATTCTGCTACAGCCGGAAGTCGGCGGCGGTGAGCCCCTTCTTCCCGTTGAGCTGGATCTCGAGTTCCGGCTTGGCATCGGCGTCGGTGCTGGCGCGGACGATCGTGTTGCCGCCGCTGACGTAGTAGCCGAGCTGGGCGGCGCCGGTCAGCGTGGCCTTGCCCACCCAGCGGAAGGTCTGCCGGCCCGGGAGCGTTGTGTCGGCGTCGATGTTGCCGACGTCGATCACGTCCTGGCCGGGAATGAAGTCCTTGATGACGTCGCGGCCGGAGCCGGGCGGGCTCTCCTGAACGGAGCGGAAGGCATAGAGGTCGCGGCCGGCGCCGCCGGTGGCGGTGTCCTTGCCGAGGCCGCCCTGGAACTCGTTGTTCTGGCCATCGCCCTTGAAGGTGTCGGCCTTGAACGAGCCGATCACCCCCTCGATGGAGACCAGCGTGTCCTTCTCGCTGCCGCGCTTGGCGGTCGCGGGCTTGGCAGTGAGGTCGACGATGACGGCGGTGTTGCCGGCGACGGTCGCGATGTCCATGCCGGGGCCGCCGTCGAGCACGTCGCTGCCCTCGTCGCCGCGCAGCACGTCCCTGCCCGCGAGGCAACGCATCAGGTCGTTGCCGGCGAGGCCGGAAAGGTTGTTGGCGCCACCATTGCCGGTCAGCCCGTCGTTGCGGGTGGTGGGGCTGGTGGAGACCTTCTGGTCGGCCTCGACCGCGCCGTTATTCGAGATCCCGCTCCTGGAAATTACCGCATTGGCACCACGCAGAGCAAATGTACCGCCGACACTGTACTCCCCGCCGCCATTCTTGTCGGCTACACTGCTCTCCATTGACGGTTGTCCACCGCCGGCCAGATAGACGGCCCCCCGAGGAAGGCCGGTATCTCGTTGCTCGACAGTGTGCTGCCGCAGATCATGAGGCTGACATTGCTCGCTCCTGCGATGTCACCTCCATGTCCCGTGCCGCCGCTGCTGGTACGCAGGATGCGCTGCGCGCCGCCGCCACCAGACGCCCGTCGGGACCAGGCGGGCTTCGTCCGTCGTCCTCCAGGCCCCCTACAATGTCGGGGCCGGGGCTCATCCTGATCGTCCAGCCAATCCGGCGCTATCTCGTGCGCGGGCCGACCGCCGGTGCGGTCAAGGGCCGAGCCCGGCGCCGCACCACGTAGACGCCGGCCCCGATCACGATCAGCGTGCCGACGATGACCCAGAGATCCGGGACGGCACCGAACAGGATGAGGCCGAACAGTACGGCCGGCACGATCTGCGTGTAGGTGAAGGGCGTCAGCACCGCCGCCGGGGCCAGGCGGAAGGCGCGGATCAGGGCCAGCTGCGCGCCGCCGAAGGCCACGCCCGAGAGGACCATCAGCGCCCACGCCCCGGCACCGACCGGGCGCCAGTCGAGCAGCAGCAGGGGCGTCGTCACCACGAGCCCGACCGCGATCGTCCAGGCCAGCGTCGCCGTGGGCTCGTCGTGGCGGCCGACGAGACGGGTCGCGAGCTGGAACAGGGCGAAGCAGAAGGCGCAGATCAGCGGGAAGATCGCGGCCCAGGCCACCGCGTCGCCGCCCGGCCGGACGATCACCAGGATGCCGATGAAGCCCGTGATCACGCCGATCCAGTCGTGCAGCGTGCTGCGCTCGCGCAGCAGGGGGCCCGCCAGGGCCACGACGACCAGCGGCGAGGCGAAGGTCAGCGCCGTGACCTCGGCCAGCGGCAGGAGCGTCAGCCCCATGACCACGGCGAAGCTCGCCACCACCGGCATCAGCGCCCGGCCGACCTGCAGCAGCGGCCGCTGCACGCGCAGCACGCCCCGCCACAGGCCGAGCGGCGTGCTGGCCAGCAGCACGGCCAGCGCGAAGGCGTAGCGCGCCCAGACGATCTGCACGACCGAATGGTGCTCCGAGAGCAGCTTGCCCGCGGCGTCGACCACGGCGAACAGGCTGACACCCGCGATCAGCAGGGCGACGCCACGCAAGGTGGCCGAGCGCTCGGCGGAGACATGGGGCATGGGGGCTCGCGACGCATCTGGGCGGCCGGACGATCCCACCCGCGCCGGTCGCTTATGGCATGCCCCGCGGCGGCCGAGGAGGTCGCCCCCCGCCTATGCCCCCTTTGCGAACCGCGTGGCTCCGGCTATCGCTGCCCGGATGGAGCCGGGCGCCCACCTCGACGACCTGAACCCGGCGCAGCGCGCGGCGGTGCGCCACGGCGTGACGTCGACGCGGCCACTGCAGCCCGGCCCGCCGCTGCTGGTCGTCGCCGGCGCCGGCTCCGGCAAGACCGCGACACTCGCCCATCGCGTGGCGCATCTCGTGCTGAACGGCGCCGACCCCGGCCGCATCCTGCTGCTCACCTTCAGCCGCCGGGCCGCCGAGACCATGGTCAGGCGGGCCGAGCGGATCTGTGCTAGGGCGCTGGGCACCGACACGGGCTTCGCCGGCAGCTTCGCCTGGGCCGGCACCTTCCATGCCGTGGGCGGCCGCATCTTGCGCGACTACGCGCCGTCGATCGGCCTCGATTCCGCCTTCACCATCCTCGACCGCGGCGACGCCGCCGACCTCATCGACCTCGTCCGCGGCGAGCTGGACCTCGCCCGCACCGACCGCCGCTTCCCGAAGAAGGCCGCCTGCCTTGCCATCTACTCCTACGCCGTCAACGCCCAGGCGCCGCTGGAGCCGGTCCTGGCCCAGGCCTTCCCCTGGTGCGCCCCCTGGGCCGCCGAGCTCAGGCGGCTGTTCGCGGGCTATGTCGAGGCCAAGCAGCGCCAGAATGTCCTCGACTATGACGACCTGATCCTGTGGTGGAGCCGCATGCTGGAGGCGCCGCACCTCGCGGCCGACGTCGCTGCCCGCTTCGACTTCGTCCTGGTCGACGAGTACCAGGACACCAACCGGCTGCAGGCAGGCATCCTGCTGGCGCTCAAGCCCGACGGCCGGGGCCTCACCGTGGTCGGCGACGACGCCCAGGC
>JAPJRA010000334.1 GCA_030824835.1 Geminicoccaceae bacterium
GATGGCGGGAAGTGCCGTCTCGTCGCCGCCGATCAGCAGGTGCGAGACCTCCGGGTTGAGCCGGAAGCCGGCGCGCGGGCCGGCGATCTGGACCCTGGCACCCGGCATCGCGTTCTCCGCCCAGGTCGAGCAAGAGCCGCAGCCGTGGAGGACGAGGTCGATGTCCATCTCGCACGGCTCGGCGCGGAAATGGCGGATGGTGTAGGCGCGCCCACTCGGCTTCCCGCTCCCGGGCATCGGCACGAAGAGCTTGACCCATTGCGCCGGGCGGTGGGCGGGAAAGTCCACCAGCTCCGTCGAGGCGAGCGTGACGCGCCGCATGTGGGGCGTGATCGAGGTGACTTGGCGCACCTCGGCGGCCAGCAGGCGACGTTCGGGGAGGATCGGGCGCTCCGCGCCCGACGATGGTGCATGCTGCTGCATCGGAATGGTCCTTGGCTGCCGGGTCAGGCGTGACGCCGGCGCCGGGCAAGTGTGGTGAGGGAAAGGAGAAAGGCCGCAGCCGCCATCGCCGCCGCGGCGCGGAAGGCGAAGCGCATGCCGCCCGTCACCAGCTCGGGGGTGGCGGTCGCCGTGTCGCCGGCCACGCTGGCGAACAGCGCTCCCATCAGCGAGGCGCCGGTGATCAGGCCGAGATTGCGGGCGAGCGCCAGCAGGCCGGAGACGAGGCCACGCCGCTCGGGTCGCGCCTCGGCCATGACGGCCGTGTTGTTCGGCGTCTGGAAGAAGGCGAGACCGACGCTGATGAGCAGGATGGCGACGATGTAGGTGGCAACCCCGCCGTCGGGCGACGCCCAGGACATCGCCACGGCACCGACGGTGAACACCGCCAGCCCGATGACCATGGCGAGCTTGGCGCCGATGCGGTCGGCGACGGCGCCCGCCGGCACACCCATGGTCGCGGCGGCGAGCGGGCCTACGGTCATGACGAGGCCGACCATGCGGGTGTCGAGGCCGAGCGCCTTGGACAAATAGAAGGGCCCGAGCACCAGCGTCGCCATCATCACCGCGTAGACGAGCACGCTCATGACCATGCTGGTCGAGAGCAGCGCGTCGCGGAACATGGCGAGCTCGAGCAGCGGCGCGCGCGCCTTGAGCTGCACGGCGAGGAACAGGACGAGGCCGACAAGCGCCCCCAGCCCGAGCTGCAGCACGAGTGGCGCGGCGAAGCCCTGCTTGCCGGAGAAGGTCATGGCCAGCGCGTAGGCGCCGAGCGTCAGGGCGAGGAGGAGGGTGCCCAGCCAGTCGAATCGCACCGCCGCGACCGGACGCTTCGGCGCGTCGGTGGCGTCCGGCAGATAGCGGTGGACCAGGAGGAAGGCCAGCAGGCCGAAGGGCAGGTTCACCCAGAACACCGCCTGCCAGCCGAAGGCGGCCAGCGCCAGCGAGCCGAGCGACGGGCCGAGCGCGATGCCGAACGATACCATGGTGGAGAGCACGCCCATGGCGAAGCCGGTGCGCTCCTTCGGGAAGACCTCGCCGACGAACGCGAAGGAGAGCGCCATCAGGATCGCGCCGCCGAGCCCCTGGCCGGCGCGGCCGACGATCAAGAGCGGCAGGCTGGTGGACAGCGCGCAGACCACCGAGGCTGCCATGAAGATGGCGAGCCCCCAGAGATAGAGGCGCCTCTTGCCGAGCTGGTCGCCGAAGCGACCGACACCGACGATGAGCGCGGTGACGACGAGCAGATAGCTCACGACCACCCATTGGACGGAGCCGAAAGCGACCCCGAGGCTGCTCACGAGCGTCGGCAAGGCGACGTTGATGATGTTGGTGCCGAGCTGGGAGAGCAGGATGGCGAGCGACAGGCCGGTCAGCACCATGCCGGAACGGATGGGCCGGTGCCGCGCGGTTGCATGGGCTGGGGTGCCCCCGAGCATGGCCGCATGGGGGTGAGAGACAGGGAAATGAGGTGGTTGGATCATAAAGTGCCCTATCGAGAGCGTCCCTCTCGGGATCGTTGTGGCTCATCGCTCGATAGCGCCCGAGGACAGTTGCTTACAGTGCAATGCCTTTATTATATAATTGCATGAGACGCATGAATTCGAAGGCCATCGCCCATGCCCGTCTCATCCTCGGCCGGGCGCCACACCCCGCCGCCCGACCTGAACCTGCTGGTGACGCTCGACGCGCTGCTGGCGGAAGGCAGCGTTGTCGGAGCGGCCCAGCGGCTGAACCTCTCGCCGCCGGCGATGAGCCGTCAGCTCGCCCGCATCCGGCATCTTCTCGGCGATCCCGTGCTCGTGCGCGCCGGGCGCGGGCTGGTGCCGACGCCGCGCGCGGAGGCGCTGCGCGATCGGTTGCGCAGTCTCGTGGCGGAAGCCGAGGCACTGGTGCGCGGCGACGACGAACTCGATCTCCTTCGGCTCGAGCGTACCTTCGTCCTGCGCGCCAATGACGGGTTCGTCGGCACGTTCGGCGCGGCGCTGGCGTCGCTGGCGGCGCATCGGGCGCCGCATGTCCGGCTGCGCTTCGCGCATCAGGACAAGGAGGATGTCGAGGCGCTACGCGATGGCCGGATCGACACCGATGTCGGCGTCATCGGCGCGATGGGACCGGAGATCCGCTTGCAGGCGCTGTTCCACGACCGTTTCGTCGGTGTCGTGCGGGCAGGTCATCCGCTGGCGAGCGAGCCGACGCCCGCGAGCTTCGCGTCCTTCCCGCATCTCTCGGTCTCCCGGCGTGGACGCCTCGCCGGGCCGATCGACGAGGCCCTTGCCAGGCTCGGCCTCACCCGTTTCGTCGCGATCGCGGTCGCGAACTTCGCCGATGCGCTGGCGATCGTGCGGACGTCCGATCATGTGGCGGCAGTGCCCGCCCGGCTGACCGAGCCGGCGCGCGCGGGCCTCCACAGCTTCGAGCTGCCCGTCCGGACCGATGCGCTCGCCATCTCGCTCGCCTGGCACCCGCGCCTCGATGCCGACCCCGGCCATCGCTGGCTGCGCGGCATCGTGCGCGAGGTCTGCGGCCACAGGGCGTAGGTCTCGTTCCTCGGCTCGCCCGCGAGGTCCCGATCAGCCGCACCTCGGGCGGCCAGTTCGTGACGATGCTGTGGCGCCGGCGCGCGCCGCCGGGGCGTCGCCCGCGGCGGCCCCGGATGGCTGCACGCGAGGGGTTAATATTCCATCGTCACCGTGAACCTTCAGCGCGATCAATCCTGTCGTCTGTCCGCCGTCGGCGCGCGTTTACGCGACCCAACTATGTGAAATGGCTCGATTCCATCCGCGACATCTTTGTATTGCAGTGCAGTATCCGCTTCAGTCGAGCCAGCGCGGACGTTAAAAGCGCTAGGCGTGTCCGCCTACGCATTGCACACCAAATGCGTGTATCGGCTGGGAACATTGTCCATGGGTCAGCGTTTTTATAACGCATCTCCTGCGTTCAGCTGACGGGATGAAAACTGCTTCGGGCGCGACGTCGACCGGCGCGGATATCGTACCAATCGATCCTAACGGGGTGAGCCGATGCATAGAGCGTGGTGCGGAATTGCCGGCGTGGCTCTGGTCGGCTTGCTGGGAGCGATGTCGGCTGCTCCGGCCGAGGCCGCATGCGCGTCGGGTCGACTTGTAGGCAAGGCAGCGGTCAACAGCGATTGGGCGGACGACAAGCCGGGCCTGTGCCGCCAGATTCGCCCGGGCGACCTCCCCAGTGTGGGGCCAAGCCACAGCAACAAGGCCAACGTGATCCGCCGGCCACGCGGGGAATGGCCGAAAGTGCCGCGCGGGTTCACGGTCAAGCTGTTCCATCAGGGCAGCACCCCGCCGCGGGTGCTCCGCACGGCGCCGAACGGTGATATTTTCGTCGCGGAGAGCTATGCCGGCAAGGTGCGGGTCCTCCGGCCGCGCGATCGCTGCCTGCTGAACGACACCTCGACCTTCGCGTCCGGCCTGAACCGGCCGTTCGGCATCGCGTTCTACCCGCCGGGCCCAAACCCGCGCTATGTGTACATCGCCGAGAACGACCGTGTCGTTCGCTACCCGTACAACAACGGCGACCGCCGTGCCGCCAAGGCGCCGCAGGTCATCGCCAGCCTGCCGCAAGGTGCGGGGCGCCTGCCGGGGCGGGGCCACTGGACACGCGATCTAACCTTCTCCAAGGACGGCAAGACCCTATACGTGTCCGTGGGCTCCTATTCGAACGCGCAAACCAGCGGCGAGGACGAGACGCGCCGCGCCTCTATTCTCGCCTTCAACCCGGATGGATCGAACCGGCGGGTGTTCGCATCGGGCCTGCGCAATCCGGTCTCGCTCGCGATCTCCCCGGTGAACGGCAGGCTGTGGACGACGGTGAACGAGCGCGACGGCCTCGGTGACAATCTCGTGCCGGACTTTGTCACCGCCGTCAGCAACGGCCAGTTCTACGGCTGGCCGTGGTTCTACATCGGCAACCGGATCGATCCGCGGCACCGCAGCAGCTATCCGCGGGCGCACGCCGCCATCAGCATCCCCAGCGTGCTGTTGCAGGCCCATTCCTCCAGCCTCGGCTCGGCGTTCTACACCGGCACCCAGTTTCCGAAGGAGTATCGCGGCAGCCTCTTCGTGGCCGCGCATGGGTCGTGGAACCGCAAGAGCCCGACCGGGTCCAAGGTCATCCGCCTGGTCTTCGACGGCAAGGGCAACGCGGCGCCGTACTACGAGGACTTCATGACCGGGTTCGTCACCGCCAACCACGACGTATGGGGCCGACCGGTCGGCATCACCATGGGCCGCAACGGCGCACTGTACGTCTCCGAGGATGCCAACCACGCGATCTGGTGCGTGAGCACGAACGCCGCCAGCTGAACGGCGCGAGCCCGGCCCCGGGGCCGGGCTCGCGGTCACAATCTGCAGAAAGACGGGATTAGACCGGCGGCTCGCGCGTATACGGTGCATGAAGCCGGTCAAGCCCGAGAGTCCCGACGTCGAGCCGCATCTCAATGTGCTGCGCCGCTACGCGCTGGTGCTGACCCGCGGTGCCGACGAGGCCGAGGACCTGGTCCAGGAGGCCCTGGTCCGGGCCATGGCGGCGGCCCACACGTGGCGGCCGGGGCAGGACGTGCGCCCCTGGCTGCTGTCAATCCTACATAACGCGCACGTGTCCCGGCGCCGCCGCCGCCAGGTCGAGGCCGCCTGGGCGCAGGACCAGGCACTGGCGCCGCCACCGG
>JAPJRA010000335.1:0-1814 GCA_030824835.1 Geminicoccaceae bacterium
CCGCCGACCTGCTGATCGTTTGCGAAGGCGACGCTGATCGCGTGGCCATCGCCACGCTCGCCGAGCGCATCCTCGCGATCGCCGGCTCTGGCAGGTCGATTAAGATTCTCACGGCGATGGGTAAGCTTACGATCCCGCGCGTCGCTAATGCGTTGCGGAACACATTCCACTCCCACTCCAAGATCCTGATCGTGACCGACGGCGATAACGACCCGATCGGCACAACAGCCATGCTCAGAAAAGGCTTGGAGTTCTCGGATTGGATCGCGTCCATCCCTAACCCGTCAATCGAAACTTGGCTCGGCCTCGACTCAAATGCCACCAACCGTCGAGGACATTCCCGCATCGACCTACTGCGAGACGCCGCGCGGCGGTTGGATATCTCGGCGCTGAGACAGCGCGATAAGGAGTTCAAACGATTCCACGATGCGATACTCGCCATCTAGCCACTGGAATAGGGAGATAACTTTACTCCCAGGTGCTATCTTAGCAGCGAACCCCTGATTGGCCTTGATGGAAGAGCTTATGTCAGAGGAAATTGGGGAAACATCACGAATATAACGGTCTCCCTTCGGGACATCAGGTCACACCGCACATCACGCGTACCGGTCGGATACCAGTTGTCGGTGAGCAGCTCGGCGAGGCGATAGGGATTGGCGGGCGGCGGGGCATCGGCAGCCGCCATATCGCCGGCGGCCGCCAGCGCCTTGGCGGCGACGCGGCGGGCCTGGACGTAGGGGGCCGGGAGGTCGTGCTCGACATGGCGGCAGAGCGTCGCCATCAGGCGGTCGGCGACCAAGCCCGCCGACGAGGACGTGGACGACGCGCAACCAACAGCCCCCTGAATTCGCCGGTGCGGACATCGGCGAAGGCGATCTCGACGTCCATCTCCTGCCCAGCCCGCTGGCTGGACGGCTCACCAACGACCCGGGCGGGATCGGCCGGCTCCTGGCCTGGCTCGACAGTCGGGCGGCGGCGCACCGTTCGCCCGCGATCGCGGCCGGATGCACGGCAGGCGGACGGTCGGGGGCGGGCGGCACCCGGTGCGCGCCGCCCTCTGCAAGCCCACGCTGGTCGTCATCCGCAACGCCATCCTCGCCTCAGGCGCCCCATGGCGGCCGACGGAGCGCGCAGCATGAGCCAGCGGCAAGACAGTCGCCGGTAACGAGGACGCCGCTCGTTGCGCGGGTCTGGAACGACCAGATCTTCCCGACCGACGGTGGCCATCCCTGCAAGCGTGACCGGCCGGAGGTCGAGCTCCACCGCCTCGACACCGGCCATCTCGCGCTCGAGCACGAGGCGGACGCGATGGTGCCGCCGATCCGCGCTCTCCCGGAGCGCAAGGTGGCGCCGCCGTGCGCGATGGGTGAGGCGCCGAGCCTTGACGCGCGAGGCGCAGCGAGACCAGATTGCTCCTGCGACAATTGGCTCATGCATAACTGAACGCGCCATCCTTCGGCTGAGGCAAAGACCGTGACCCAACATGTCCTGTTCATCGTCACCAATGCTGCCGTGATCGGTCCGCACAGCCGCAAGACGGGCTTCTTTTTCGCCGAGGTCGCGCATCCTTTCGAGGTGCTCGACAAGGCGGGCATCGCGATCGAGTTCGCGTCGCCTTCCGGTGGATGGACGCCCTACGACGCGTATGACGAGAATGATCCCGCCCAGAAGGCGTTTTTCGAGAGCAAGGCCTTTCGCCGGCTCAACCGCAGCCGCAAGCTGTCCAAGGCGGACGCTGCGGACTACGACGCCATCCTGGTGCCCGGCGGCCTCGGGCCCATGGACGACATCGCGCGCAATGCGGAGGTGCAGAA
>JAPJRA010000335.1:1824-5138 GCA_030824835.1 Geminicoccaceae bacterium
GGCCATCGTGCGTGCCTGGAGCACGGGCAAGCTCGTATCCGCCGTGTGTCACGGTCCGTGCTGCCTTCTCGGCGTGGACCTCGGTGATGGCACGCCGTTCGTGCGCGGCAAGAAGCTCACGGGCTTCTCGACGAAGGAGGAGTTCGACTACGCCCGCGATGACGTGCCCTACGAGCTAGAGGAGGCGCTGAGGGCCGAGGGTGCCGAGTACTCGTCGACGGACAACTGGCAGCCCAAAGTCGTCGTGGATGGCCGCCTCATCACCGGACAGAATCCTGCCTCGGCGGGGCCGCTGGCCGAAGAACTGCTCGCCGCCCTCCAACGGGTGGCGTCTCCGGCGTGAAGGGGCGAGTCGCCAGCTGAACATCCGGGCAGGCAGCAGAACTCTGCAAGGTCAAACGCGACCGCCCGAACGAGCTGCATTTGCGTCTTCTGGCAGGAGTTCCAGCATGGCACAGTCACCGTCCAAGATAACGGCCATCCTGACTGCTCACCCCGGCAAGGCCGATGAATTGAGGGCACTGCTCGTCAGCATGGCACCGCATTGCCGGGCCGAACCCGGCAATCTGCGTTGGGATGTCTGGTGCGACCCTGCACATGCGGGTCGCTACGTGCTCGACGAGCTTTATCGGGACGCGGCCGCCGTCGAGGCGCATCGTAAGACGCCGCACTATCAGGCCTATCTGGCGGCGATTCCGGAGCTGGCCGATCGAATGGCGTGGGTCGTGGAGGCGGTCGACGTTCAGTGACCGGCCGTCGGGCCGACCGCATGTACCGGCCGTTGCTCCGGGAAAGGTCGAATAGCTGAACTACCCACAACTCCATGTCGGCGCACGAGGCACAGCTGGCAACCGCGTAGGCCGGGCTCCGTTGCCGTCCTCCCAGAAGGCCTGCGAGCAAGAGAGGCGGCGGCCAAGTCGGCGTTAGCCGTACCTGCGTTAGCCGTACCGGGCACCCGCGTATGCCGGGACGAGACAGCCAAGACGACGGCAATCGATGAAGCGGCAGCAGCAAGGCGGCTGCGGCGGGCGTCGGCCGATCAGGGTGTCCGGCCGAGCTCGCCGAGATGCTGTCGCACCCACCGGCCCTCCTCCGACGCGGTTCGCCCGAAATGCCGTTTGAAGTCCCTGCTGAATTGGGCCGCGCTGACGTAGCCGACGGACGCGGCAATGTTGGCGATTGTCTTGTCTTGGCGCGCGATCATCAGACGAGCTTCATGGAGACGCAGTGACTTGACGTATTGCATCGGGCTGGTCCCCGTCAGCCCCTTGAAATGGGCGTGGTAGGACGGCACGCTCATGCCTGCGCGGCCAGCCAGATCGGCGATTGAAATCTCGGCATTGTAGCTTTCCCGTAGTCGAGCGAGGCTGGCCAGTATTCTGCTCGATGGACCTTTTTGCTGAAGTGCGGCGAGCACCGCTGCTCCCTGCGGGCCCACGATGATCCGGTAATAGAGTTCCCGAAGAACGCCCTGACCAAGGATGGCCGTCTCGACGGGATCGCGAAGCACGCGCAGCAGCCGCAGCACAACGTCTTGAACTTCCGGCGCCATTCTGCTCGAGACGAGGCTTTGCGCCTTGCCTGCCGCCAGTTCCGGGCATCTTTTCTCGACTTCCGTCGCCACCTCAGCCGCCAAGCGCAGGTCGAAGTCGACATAGACCGCGAGCAGGGGGCTTCCCGGCGTGGCCTCGGACTCCATCCGAAAGGCGACCGGGATGGAGACCGCGAGATAGTGCTCCTCGTCGTAACGGAAGACCCTGCCGTCAAGAATGCCGCGCTTGCTTCCCTGCAGCACGAAGACAGCCCCCGGCTTGTAGAGGACGGGCACGTCCCGGAGGCGCGTCTCGGTCCTGAGGATGCGGACGCCGTCGAGGCCAGTGGTGTTGTACCCCTGTCCCGGCGCCAGCGACCCGGCAAGGTCGACGAGCTCGGTGCGATGAGGCCGGCTGGCCGATGTCATAGGATTTGACAAGAATTTAAGCCGATTCGAGATCCATGACCGTGATGGATCCTACTATCTGGCAAGGAGCGCGATCAACCCAGTCAGAGGTAGGAGCTCACCATGGCTCGCAAGACCTTCTTCATCACCGGCGCGAACTCCGGCTTCGGCCTCGCCATCGCAAAGGCGGCCGATCAGCATGGCCACACGGTCATCGGCACCGTCCGCTCGGAAGCCTCTCGTGCGGAACTCGCGGGGACAGTGCCTCGCATGCATACGGTCATATGCGATGTCACCGAATTCGAGCGCATTCCCAGTGTCGTGGCTGCCGCGGAAGACGAGCACGGCGCGGTCGACGTTCTCGTCAACAACGCCGGCTACGGCCATGAAGGGATCATCGAGGAATCGCCCCTCGACGAAATGCGGCGACAGTTCGATGTGAATGTCTTCGGTGCTGTGGCCGTCGCGAAAGCCTTTCTTCCGCGCTTCCGCCAGCGACGTCGCGGCTTTGTGGTCAACATCACGTCCATGGGCGGGATGATCACGATGCCGGGGATCGCGTACTACTGTGGCAGCAAGTTCGCGCTTCAGGGCATATCAGAGGTCATGCGCTCGGAGATGGCGCCTTTCGGCGTGCACGTCACCGCCGTGTGCCCGGGCTCCTTCCGGACGGACTGGGCCGGGCGCTCGATGGCCAGGACCGACCGGTCGATCGGCGACTACGACGCGCTTTTCGATCCGATCCGCCAGGCCCGCCTGGCAAAGAGCGGCAGCCAGCTCGGCGACCCTGAAAAGCTGGCGCTCTGCGTCCTCGAACTGATCGGGGCGAGGAATCCTCCCCCGCAGCTTCTCCTCGGCAGCGATGCCCTCTCGCTGGTCTCTGCAAGGATCCAGAGGCTTCAAGCGGAAATTGAGGAATGGCGATCACTGACGGTGTCGACGGATGGCTGAGGGACCTTTTCAGGGGCTTGGTACCAAGTACTCTTAACGGCGCAGGTACTCTTAACGGCGGCTAACGGTTGGGGGCTTTGCAAGGCTTGGCCCTTGCCGCCGCGATCGCCTCCACGGGGTTACCTTGCCGCCGCGGCGACGGCGAAGCTGTCCTCGAACATGTGCAGGTGGGTGATCTGGCCGCCGGCGACGGTGAGCACCACGGCGAAGGCGGTCTCGATGAGCTTGCCCGTGGCCTTCACCCGCGCGGCCAGCTCGCCCAGGATCACGGCCTTGCCGTCGCCGCCCAGTATGTCGTGGACCTCGAAGCGCTGCCGCTCGAGCAGGGCCGCCGAATCGCGCACGAAATTCGCTGCGGCCGCGCGGCCCTGCTGGCGCCCGAGCCAGGGCAGGGCGCCGACGTCGCCGGGGATCTCCCAGACGG
>JAPJRA010000336.1 GCA_030824835.1 Geminicoccaceae bacterium
GTTATGCTCCGATGGTGCACCCTAACGGTGAATGCATCGGTGGCCAACCACACCTGTGGGAGCGCGGCTCAGCGTTCCAATGTGTCCATCCACGTCACACTGTGGCTGTACCGTTACCCAAGGGCCACGTGCCCATCTGCCCGCACCCTGGACAGCTGCCTCCAACACGGGCAATTCTTGATGCTATCTACCTGGAGGAATGGACATGCGTGGCTTCGCACGGCTGTTGGTGTTGACGATGGTGCTCGGCGGGTTCGCGGTTTCCCTGGCGGCCTGCGGCGATACGTGGCGTGGCGTCAAGGAGGATACGGGCGAGAATCTGGAAAAGACGGGTAAGACGATCGAGAAGGCGGGCGAGGCCGTTACGCCTTAGGTCGACGAGCGGGCGGAGCTGGCCTCAGCGACGGCCCGTCTCTACGCAAGGGGAAGCGACCTCATGAACGTCCTGTTCTGGCTGATCATCGGTGCCATCGCTGGTTGGATTGCGGGCAATGTTATGCGTGGCGGCGGCTTCGGCCTGCTCGGCAACATCGTCGTCGGCATCGTCGGTGCGCTGGTCGGGGGTTGGGTGTTCGGCCTGCTCGGCATCGCCGCGGGCGGTACATTGGGCTCGTTGATCACCGCTGTCGTTGGCGCCTGCGTGCTGTTGTTCATCGTTAGTCTCGTCAAGCGCGTCTGAATCCCCCGTCCAAGTCCATCCTGGTTCGTGCGGGTCGCGCCGGTGTCGCGACGGCTGCGCCGTCGGTGGGCACGGCGCGGCCGATACGCCTAGGCAGTTCAAAGCTTAACTCCTATTATACCTTATGCGGCCGTAGGTGTGCGCCGGTGCGACGCGCGTTCTATTTTCAATTGAGAATGACGCAGGATATGCAACCGTGGCGAAGATAGTCGTTCGGCATGTGTCCGGCAGCAAGCAAAACCAGATCGAGCAATTTGAGCTCGACGCCTTCAGCCAGCTGTCGATCGGCCGAGATCCGGGTTCCAACGTCGTCTACGACGCCATCAAGGATGACTTGGTCAGCCGACGTCACGCCCTCATCGAGGTCGCGCGCGAGCCCAAGCTCGCCTTCGTCATCACCGACCGTGGCAGCGCCAACGGCACGTTCCTCAACGGCAGACGTCTTACCGGCCCGACCGAGATCGGCCTCGGCGATCGGGTAACGCTCGGGCAGGACGGGCCGGGCTTCGTGCTCGACCTCGAGCCGCGGCCGGTGCCGTCGACCCGCCTGATGATGCAGGGCAGTACGCACAGTCCGGCGCACGTCGTCATCCAGCCGCCTGAAGGAGCGCCGCCGGCGAAGGCCGGCATCGGGCACGCGACCTTCGAGCGCAAGATCGAGGAGAGGCTGGGAGAGGAAAGGCGTCGCTCGGGCCGGCTCGGCGCCTACGCGCTGGCTGTGGGCGTCTTGGTGCTCCTCATCGCAGGGTTCGGCGTCTATCAGCTCAACCGTCAAGCGGAGCTCAGTGTCACGGCTGCGCTCGAGGATACCCGGCAGGGCCTCGCAGCGACCCAGGCACAGCTGAGCGAGGCGGACCAGAAGCTGGCCGAGACGCAGCAGGCGCTGCTCCGCAAGGCAGGCCGCTATTCCCGGCAGGAGATCGCGGCGAGGGCGGCCGAATCGACGGTGTTCATCGAGACCACCTGGCGGCTCTACGATCGGGCCAGCGGCAGGCCCCTGTTTCACCGCTGCCGAACCGTCGGCGATGCGTGCCTACCCTTGTTCGTCCGGCTCAGCGACGGCAGCCTCGAGCGCTGGCTGACCATCGACGACGAGGACAAGAGCAACCGCCCGATCACCAGCACGGGGCGCGGCAGCGGTTTCGTGGTGTCCAAGGATGGGTTCATCCTGACCAACAAGCACGTTGCCAGCGGCTGGCTGGTCGCATCGGGCGCGGGAGCCTTCGATGTCGACGCTGCGCGGTCGCTGGTCGTGTCCTACGGCGATGGCTGGTCCAGCGCTCGCGCCGCCAGCCCCGGTGAGCGCGACCAGATCGTCAAGCTTCGCCGCAACTGGGTGCCGATCGACGGCGCGCCGCTCTTCCGGGCGACCCGGGCGGAGCTGGCGCCGGGCAATCCGCCTCTGTTCGAAGGGCGCGCCGACATTCTGGAGGTCCGTTTTGCCGGCACCAGCGGTGCCATCGTCGCCCGCTTCATCCGGGCTTCCAACGAGGCTGACGTGGCCCTGATCAAGATCGACGTCCCGCAGGCCCTGCGCCCGCTCGAGCTTGCCGCCGACGACTACCTGCCGCCACTGGGCGAGCCCATTACCGTGATCGGCTATCCGGCGGCCTCCGACCAGACGATCAGCGTGCAGGAGTCCAACCAGGGCGGGGTGACACAGACGGCGATGGAGCTGATCCCCGAGCCCACGGTCGCCGACGGGGTCCTGTCCCGCATCGGCACGACGTCGGGCGCCCTGGCAAGCAATCCGGGCGTCACCACTTATGGTAGGCTCGGCGATGTCTACCAGCTCTCGGCCACCGCCATCGGTCCCGGCAGCAGTGGCGGGCCGGTCTTGTCGTCGTCTGGGAAGGTGATCGGGCTGCTCACCTATCTGGTCTCGGGCGGGCATGGCGAGCGCATCAGCTATGCGGTGCCGATCAAGTACGGGAACAGGATCATGAATCTCACCCGGATCACCCAATAGGGCCCTGCTGGTGGTTGATGTGGCGATGCACCTCGAGCCAACCCCGCGTCCGAACGGCCGATCCGGCCATTTCGGCGCCGCGCTTGGCGCTGTTCGACTCGAGGGAGCGATGCTCAGCGACCGCGGCCACGTGCGCAGCGACAACGAGGACTGTGCGGCCTTCGTGTTGCCCCGGCCGGGCGATGTCGACGACCGGCGGCCGGCCGTGGCGATCATCGCCGACGGCATGGGCGGCCATGCCGCCGGTGAGGTGGCCAGCCGCATCGCCTGCGAGACGATGCTGCGACGCGCGCTGCAGGGTGGTGCCGCACCTCCGGTCTTGCTGCGGGAAGCCGTCGAGCAGGCCAATGCTGCCATCCTGGAAAAGGCCAGCCGCGAGGCCGATCTCGCGGGCATGGGCACGACGGTCACCGCTCTCCTGCTGGCGGACAACCGCGTCTTCGTGGCGCATGTGGGGGACAGCCGCCTCTATATCCTGCGGGATCGGCGCCTGCATTGCCTCAGCCGGGACCATACGTTGGTGGCGGAGATGGTGCGCTGCGGCCAGCTCTCCCATGAAGCCGCCCGGACGCATCCGGACCGCAACATCATCTACAAGGCCCTGGGCACGGACCCACACTTGGAGCCGGCGGTGGGCGGGCGCGGCCTGCCGGTCAGACCGGGGGACCGCCTGCTGCTGTGCTCCGACGGCCTCACCGACCTGATCACCGACGACGTCATCGCCCGCGAGCTATGGGCGCATGACCCGCCCGATGCCTGCCGGGTGCTGGTGCAGCTGGCGCTCGATGCCGGCGGTCATGACAACATCACCGTGGGTGTGTTTCGTGTCGTCGACGCCGTGACCTGTGAGCGGCGGCTGGCACCGGATACGCGTATACCGGCGGCGAGGAGCAGGGCATGATCGGCCGCCGGATCGGGCATTGCGATGTGCTGAGCCGCCTGGGCGAGGGCGGCATGGGGCAGGTGTTCGCGGGCATCGACCGCTCGCTGGACAGGCCGGTGGCGATCAAGGCCCTGCGCCCCGAGCTCAGCCGCGACCCCGCCTTCGCCGCCCGGTTTCGCGCCGAAGCTGGCGCGCTGGCCAGGCTCAGCCATCCTAACGTCGCGCACATCTACAGCCTGGAGCAGTCGGGCAGCCAGCAGTTCATGATCCTGGAGCTCGTCCGCGGGCTCACGTTGCAGGACCTGCTGGCGCGCCATGGGCCGCTCGACGGGACTGGGGCGCTGGCACTGGCGGCGCAGGCGGTGGCCGGTCTGGCGGCGGCGCACGCGCAGGGCATCGTCCACCGCGACCTCAAGCCGGCCAACCTGATGGTCACCGGCGACGGGCTGCTGAAGCTGATGGATTTCGGCATCGCCCGCGTGGGCGGTGCGGAGCGCCTGACCCGGCACGGGCACATGATCGGCACGCTGGCCTTCATGGCACCGGAGCAGATTCGCGGCGCCTCCGGCGACGTCCGCAGCGACCTCTACAGCCTCGGCCTCGTGCTCTACGAGATGCTGGCCGGCCGCTCGCCGTTCGCGGCGACGAGCGACTACGAGTTCCTGGACGCCCAGGTCAATCAGCTGCCCATCCCGTTGCGGAGCTTGGTCCCCGCGCTGAGCGACCGCTTCAACGACGCCATCATGCGCTGCCTGGCCAAGGAGCCGGAACATCGCTTCACCAGCGTTGAGGAGTTCGGCCGCGCTGCCGGCACGCAGACGCTCGCCGCGACCGCCCAGGAGATCTTACGGGAGCGGATCGGTGCCGTGGTGAGCCAGCCGGTGGCACCGGCGCTGGCGACACGCGCCGCCCCCCGACCGGTGCCGGTCGTGCCGCGTCGGGCACCGACCGTGCTGGTACCGCTGGGCTCGGCCACCGCACGACCCATTCGCAGCGCGGTACCGGCGCGTGGGCGGCCGGGCGGCGGCTGGGGATACGCCGCGCTCGGCACGGTCGTCACCATCCTTGGCCTGTCGGCCGGGTACGTCCTGAATCGGCCATCGCTGCCGCCGGTGGAATCCTCGGTGCCGATCATGACCTCCAGCGCGGCCGCACCGGCCCAGCCCTCACCGACAGTCGAGGAGCTGATTCGTCTCGAGGCGCCGGAGTCGTATCGATGGCACGACCCGGTCGGCACCGTGGATGTCGGCCCGCTCGAGCCGCCCATGCCTTGGGCCGCCGTGCCGGTCGCCTCCAGGCCGGAGCTGCCGGCCCGCATGGACAGGCCCGCGCAGCCGTCACCGGTGGCGAGGCAGTCCACACACCGCGCGAGTGCACGGCCGACGGCCGGCTCGGCGGTGCCGTCAAGTCCCGAGGCGGCGTCGCCGGCCGTGGTCGGAAGCGGCAACGACGTGGGGTCCGGGTGGCTCATCCGCGACTGATCGTCCTCGTCCTGATGCTGGTCGCGACGGCTCCCCTGGACGGTTGGGGCCAGGCTGCCGGCTTCGGCGGCCGCGCACGGCTCGACCCTGTCTTCGAGGACCTGCTCCGCTCCGGTGCCGGGCG
>JAPJRA010000337.1 GCA_030824835.1 Geminicoccaceae bacterium
GGGATCACGCGTGGCCGCGATCCGCGCGACCCGCACGCGGTGATGTTGCACGATGTCAGCCTGGAGGTCCGGCGCGGGGAGATACTGGGTCTGGCCGGGCTTGTGGGTGCCGGCCGCACCGAGCTGGCGCGCGCCGTGTTCGGCGCCGACCCCATCCAGCACGGGCGGGTGCTGATCGATGGCCAGGAGACCAGAATCCGCTCGCCGATCGACGCCATCCGCGCCGGTATCGGGCTGGTGCCCGAGGACCGCAAGCAGCAGGCGCTGTTCCTGGCGCTGGCGATCCGCAACAACCTGTCGGTCACCAGCATGGACCGGCTGGTGAACGCGCTGGGCCTGCTCCGCCGCCGCGACGAGGACGCGCTGGTCGAGCAGTTCCGCCAGAAGCTGGGCATCCGGATGGCGAGCCCGGACCAGGCGGTGGGCAATCTTTCCGGCGGCAACCAGCAGAAGGTCGTGCTGGCACGCTGGCTGGCGCTGCAGCCCAAGGTCCTGATCGTCGACGAGCCGACCCGCGGCATCGACGTCGCCGCCAAGGCCGAGGTGCATAGCCTGCTCTACGAGCTGGCGGGCTCCGGCATCGCGGTCCTGGCCATCTCCTCGGAGTTGCCGGAGATCCTCACCATCAGTGACCGGATCCTGACCATGCGCGAAGGTCGGATCACCGGCGAGCTCCAGCGGATCGAGGCCACAGAGGAGCGGCTGATGCGCCTCATGGCGCTGGGTGCGGCCGACGCTGCCTGACGCCAACGCGAGGTCGGGATCAGAAAGTCCACCTCACGCTCGGCCCAGCATGGTGGGCGCTGGCCACGAAACGACGGGTTACGCCGACATCCCGTGGCATCTCCAACGGGAAGCCCTTCGAGAGGTGGAGCGGCACGTCGTCGTGCAGCAGGAGCAACACGCCGCTATCTATGGATGGTAAGTCCTGCGGCTATTCTTGACGTCGAAATTACCGAGCGCTGTCTTTTACAACAAGTATTGCTCGAACGAGTAACACTCCGCTTGTCCTGACGCTGGCCCAATGGATATGATCGCTAGCATTACTCCCGCCCAACGCGGGAGCGCGTCCGAAGGAAGAGCGGCCATGGCCAAAGGTCAAAAGCGCAGCAGCCGGGAAGCCAAGAAGCCCAAGGCGGACAAGAAGAAGCCGTTGACGGCGGCGACGGTCGCAGCCGCGACCAGCGTCAAAAAGCCGATGCCTGGTTCGGGAAGCACCAAGTAGTCAGCGTCGGGTCGTGACCTTCACGACCAGCGGATGAGCAGCACCCCGGCGATCAGGCAGCCCACACCGAGAACCCGCGCGAGACCGATTGGGTGCACCGGCACGCCGAGCCAGCCGTAATGGTCGAGCAGCAGGGAGGCGGCGAGCTGCCCGGCGATGAACAGCACCACGGTGGTCGCAGCCCCCAGGCGAGGCGTCGCCATGAGTGCGGTCAGGACGACGAAGGCCCCGATGATGCCCCCGGTCCAGGTCCAGGGCGCCTGCCCTGCGATCGACCGCACATCCGGCAGCGGCAGGCGGAATAGCACAGCCCCGATCAGCATGGTGACCGTACTGACCAGCACCGAGAACATGGCACCGTAGATCGGGTGCCCGGCGGCACCGGCGATGCGCGCGTTCAGCAGTGGCTGGACGGCCAGGAGAGCGCCTACGATCACGACGGCGATGCCGATCAGCCAGAGCATGCGTTTGCCGTCCCCGATGGTGTCCGTCGCGCGGGCGAAACCTAGAGCGCGCGAAGACACCCGGCAACCGTTGCCCCTGCCGGCGCCCTCGGCCCTTGACCGCGCGTGCATTCCGGGTTCCATCGCCGGCAACAGACGAAACTGCAGGGAGGCACCCATGAGCGGCGATCGGGCCGTGACGGCCGGCGTCGGGGCGGCGGCGCGCGAGGTCGACTGGTTCGGCCTGCTGGCGAAATTCGCCCCCCTGCTCTTCCTGCTCGTCCTGATGGCCATCTTCGCCGTCGTCGAGCCGCGCTTCCTGATGCCGCTGAATCTCTTCAACGTCATGCGCCAGGTGTCGATCTTCGGCCTGCTGGCGATCGGCATGACCTTCGTCATCCTTACCCGCGGCATCGACCTGTCGGTGGGCTCGGTCGTGGCACTGGCCGGGCTGGCTGCGGCACTGGTCGCCAAAGGTGGCTTGGAGAGTAGATTCGCCGTCGGCTCACAGGCCGAGGCGCAAGGCTGGGGCTGGCCGCTGGCCCTGCTCGCCGCCTGTGCCATCGGCACCGCCTGCGGCTGGATCCAGGGCCTGGCCATCACCAAGCTGAAGGTGCCGCCCTTCGTCGTCACCCTCGGCGGCATGTCGGCCTTCCGTGGCCTCGCCCTCTACATGGCCGGCGGAGGCCCGATCAGCGGCTTCGACGAAGCCTATCGCTGGGCCGGCCAGGGCTATGTCGGCCCGGTGCCGGTGCCGGTGATCATCTTCCTGGCTTTCGCCGTGCTGGCCCATGTCGTGCTGAGCTCGACCCGCTACGGCCGCAGCATCTACGCCGTCGGCGGCAACCCCGAGGCTGCCCGCCTGTCCGGTCTCGACGTCGACCGCATCACCACCTCGGTCTACGTCATCATCGGCTTCATGGCCGGCCTTGGCGGCTTCGTCCTCTCCGCTCGGCTGAACTCGGCCGAGGCCGTGGCCGGCACCTCCTACGAGCTCACCGTGATCGCCTCGGTGGTTATCGGCGGCACCTCGCTGTTTGGTGGCATCGGCACGATCTTCGGCACCGTGGTGGGCACGGTGCTGATCGGCGTGCTGCTCAACGGCCTCGTGCTCAACAACGTCTCGAGCTACATCCAGCAGATCATCATCGGCATCATCATCGTGCTGGCGGTAGCGTTCGACACCTTCGCGAAGTCCAGACGGCGTCGAGCCTGAGCCGGCAGTAGCCCTGTCACGCGCTCCGGGCGGGACGGGCGCAGATGCGCACTCTTGACGCACCATGCTTGCCCGGACCACGCTGACCATCGTGCAACCGGGGAGACAGGCCATGGCGCTCGCACAGGTGGGGCTCGACGACCGGTACGCGCTCGAGCACGGCCGGGTGCTGATGACCGGCATCCAGGCCTTGGTCCGCCTGCCGATGCTGCAGCGCCAGCGCGACCGCGCCGCGGGGCTCGACACGGCCGGCTTCATCTCCGGCTATCGCGGCTCGCCCCTCGGTGGCCTGGACCAGGCACTCTGGCGGGCGAGGAAGTTCCTCGACCGCAACCAGATCGTCTTCCAGGCGGGGATCAACGAGGATCTGGCAGCGACCGCGGTCTGGGGCTCGCAGCAGGTGGGCCTGTTCCCAGGGGCCAAGCACGACGGCGTGTTCGCACTCTGGTACGGTAAGGGCCCCGGCGTCGACCGCTCGCTCGACGTGCTGAAGCACGGCAACCACGCCGGAACCTCCAAGCATGGCGGCGTCCTGGTCGTGGCCGGCGACGACCATGCGGCCAAGTCCTCCACCCTGCCGCACCAGTCCGACCATGTCTTCGCCGCCGCCGTCATCCCGGTGCTCAATCCCTCGGGCGTGCAGGACTATCTCGATCTGGGCATCCACGGCTGGGCGATGTCGCGCTATTCGGGCTGCTGGGTGGCGCTGAAGGCGGTCACCGACACGGTCGAGAGCACCGCCGTCGTCGACGTCGACCCGCATCGAATCGAGATCGTAACGCCCGCGGACTTTGTGATGCCGCCGGGTGGGCTCTCGATCCGCTGGCCCGATCCGCCGCTGGTCCAGGAAGGGCGGATGCAGCAGCACAAGGCCTACGCGGCGCTGGCCTATGCCCGGGCCAACAGGCTCAATCACATCGTCATCGACAGCCCGCGACCGCGTCTCGGCATCATGACCGCCGGCAAGTCCTACCTCGACGTGCGACAGGCGCTGGACGATCTGGGCATCGACGAGCGGCTGGCGGCGGAGATCGGGCTGCGGGTGATGAAGGTCGGCATGACCTGGCCGCTCGAGCCCGAAGGCACGCGCCAGTTCGCCGAGGGGCTCGAGGAGATCCTGGTCGTCGAGGAGAAGCGACAGCACCTCGAGTATCAGCTCAAGGAGGAGCTCTACAATTGGAGCGAGGCCGTGCGGCCCCGTGTCATCGGCAAGTTCGACGAGAAAGGCGAGTGGTCGCTGCCGCAGGGCGGGTGGCTGCTGCCGTCGGCGTCGGAACTGACGCCGGCCATGATCGCCCGCGCCATCGCTGGCCGCATCGCCCGCTTCCACACCAGTGAGACGATCCAGCGCCGTCTCGCCTTCATCACCGACAAGGAGGCGGCCCTCGCCCGCCAGCGTCTCGCGGTCCTGCGTGTGCCGCATTACTGCTCGGGCTGCCCGCACAACACCAGCACCCGCGTGCCCGAGGGCAGCCGGGCGCTCGCCGGCATCGGCTGCCATTACATGGCGACCTGGATCTACCCGACCACGACCCAGACCTTCAGCCAGATGGGCGGCGAGGGCGTGGCCTGGATCGGCCAGGCGCCGTTCACCGAAACGCCGCATGTCTTCGCCAATCTCGGCGACGGCACCTACTTCCACTCCGGCATCCTGGCGATCCGAGCCGCTGCGGCGGCCAAGGTCAACATCACCTACAAGATCCTCTACAACGACGCCGTCGCCATGACGGGCGGCCAGCCGCTCGAAGGCTCGCTCAGCGTCGCCCAGCTCGTGGGCCAGCTCGCGGCCGAGGGGCTTGAGCGGATCGAGGTCGTGGCTGACGCCACCGAGGCCAGGAACATCGGCCAGCTTCCGGCCGGCGTGCGGGTCCACCCGCGCGACGAGCTCGAGGCCGTGCAGCAGTCGCTGCGCGACACCAAGGGCACCACGGCGCTGATCTACGTGCAGACCTGTGCCGCCGAGAAGCGTCGGCGGCGCAAGCGCGGCGGATTCCCCGATCCCGCCAAGCGGGTTGTGATCAACGACATGGTCTGCGAGGGCTGCGGCGATTGCAGCAACAAGTCGAACTGCGTCTCGGTGATGCCGGTCGAGACGGAGTGGGGTAGGAAGCGCGAGATCGACCAGTCCAACTGCAACAAGGATTATTCCTGCCTGGGCGGCTTCTGCCCGAGCTTCATCACCGTCGAAGGCGGCAGGCTGCGCAAGGG
>JAPJRA010000338.1 GCA_030824835.1 Geminicoccaceae bacterium
GGCGGCAACCCACCACTTTCCCGCCTGCCCAGGGACAACGTCCGTAGTAACGACAGCTAGCGCCGGTCGGCGCTGCCGGTCGAGCATTTGCCGGGGCCGGCATCGTCGCATCGGGCTCGGCGACGACCGTGCCCGGGATCGTGTCCATGGTGCTCAGATTTCCTTCTCTTCCGCCTTCTTCCTGTCTTCCTCGCGCAGCAGGGCGTCGAGGGCATCGAGACGGTCGCTCCAGAAGCGCTGGTAACGCTTGAGCCAGGCGTCGGCCTCCGCGAGCCGCTGCGCCTGGAGACGACAGAGGTGTGTCCGCCCGCGGATCATGCGCGTCACCAGCCCGGCCCGCTCCAGCACGCGCACGTGCTTCGACGCCCCGGCGAGCGACATGCTGTAGGGCGTCGCGAGCTCGCCGATGGACAGCTCCCGCTCGGCCAGCTGCCCGAGCATGGCCCGCCGCGTGGGGTCGGACAGGGCGTGGAATACGGCGTCGAGACGTGGGGAATGTTCAACCATGTGGTTGACTATACTTGAAGTCCGCCTACTGTAAACCGTTCGGTTTATCTATCTAAGCGGTGACCTCGACAACGCCCATCATGCCGGCATCGCCGTGCTCGGCGATGTGGCAGTGGAACACGCTCTTGCCGGCGAAGTCCCGGAACGGGATGAGGATCTCGACCCGCTCGCCGGGCTCGAGGTTGATCGTGTCGCGCCAGGCGCGGTAAGGCGGCTCCACCCCGTCCCGGCGCCAGACCTGGAACGGCCAGGTGTGCAGATGAAACACGTGGTCCTGGGTGTCGACGTTGCGGATCTCCCAGCATTCCAGGTCGCCCAGCCGGGCGCGGATCGGCTCCATGTGCCCATGCCCGTCGGCGGTAAGGAAGGCCATCGCCATCCGAAAGCTCCGCCGGACCGCGACGGCTTCCGGCTCCAGCCGCTCCACCTCGGCCAGCCGGCCGGCGACGGGCATGGCCACGAGACCGGCGACCGCCACGAGCGTCAGCAGCTCCTCCGGCGCGGACGGATCGCGCCGCGCGCCGCTGTTGTAGGGCTTGGCCATCAGCTGCACCGGCACGCCGGGCTCCAGGTCCAGCAGCAGGTCGATCCGCTGCGCCGGCGTGACCACCAGCTCGGTCACCTCGCGCGGCGCCTCCAGCAGGTGGCCCTCGTGCGCGATCAGCCGGCACGGCGCGCCGTCGTCGCGGGCCAGCCGGAGGATGCGCGCGTTGCAGGCATTGATCAGCCGCAGCCGCACGAAGGTCGAGCCTGCCGCGATCACCGGCCTGATCATGCCGTTCGCGCACAGCAACGGCCCCGTCTTGCCCCGTGCCCAATCGCCCGTCGTGTGCGGCGCCGGTCGCCCGTCGACCACGCTCAGATCCTTGATCACCACCACCTGCTCGTCGGCGGCCGCGAGCCAGGGCGGCGGTGCCGTCGCCGGGTCGATGATCAGCGGCCCGGCGAGCCCGCGCCACAGCTGGCGCGCCAGATGATGATGGCGGTGCGGGTGGTACCAGAACGTGCCGCCATAGCCGGCGGGCACGGTGAGCTCGTAGAGGAACGCCTCGCCCGGCGGTACCTCGACGAAGATGTTGTCGCTGTTGCCGGCGGGCGAGACGTGCAGCCCGTGAAAGTGCAGGTTGGTCGGCTCGTCCAGCCGGTTGACGAGCCACACCCGCAGCCGATCCCCCTCCCGCGCCCGCAGCAGCGGCCCGGGAAAGGCACCACTGTAGGTCAGCAGCTCGACCGTCTGACCTTCGACCTGCACGGTGGCCGGCCGCGCCTCCAGGGTGACGTCGACCGTTTGCCCGGCGCCGGGTGTGGGCACCGCCACGGACGCCGATGTCGCCCGCACCGCGAGCAGGCCGACGGCGCCTTGCAGGATGGATCGCCGACTGCCGGGTCGAAGCATGCTGCCATCCTCGCCGTGGTATCGGGTATGTCTGTTAGGCGACCGCTGGTGCAGTAGTAATATATGCTTACTACCCATCCATCCGACCACGCTGATACACGGTCGGTCAGCTAGCAGGGGGAGCGCGCATGGCCAAGGCCATCCATATGATGATTCGGGTGCTCGATCTCGACCGGTCGATCGCCTTCTACCGGACGGCGCTCGGGCTGGAGGTCGCCGATACATTCGATTTCGACAGCTTCACCTTGGTCTATCTGCGCAACGCGGAGGCCGATTTCGAGGTCGAGCTGACGCTGAACAAGGGGCGCGAGGAGCCGTACGCGCTGGGCGACGGGTATGGGCACGTGGCCTTCTGCGTCGACGATCTCGACGGCCTGCACGCCCGGCTCGAGACGGCCGGCATCGCCCCCAATCCGATCAAGGAGTTCCACCGCGACGGTGGGCTGATGGCACGCTTCTTCTTCATCCAGGACCCGGACGGGTACAAGATCGAGGTTCTGCAGCGGCACGGCCGCTACCGCTGAGCAACGACTGCCAGGGAGGCAGCAGACGATGAGCAAACAGATACTCAACCGGCGGGAGTTCCTGCGAACCGCCGGGAGCACCGCCGCCGCCGTCATGGTGGTCGGAGGCTCGACCACCATCCTCGCCAGCAACCGTGCCTGGGCGATGACGTTGGAGACGTTCACGCCGCACGAGGCCGAGGTCCTGCTGGCGATGACCCGCCAGCTCTACCCGCACGATCGGCTGGGCGACATCTACTATGCCGAGGTCGTCGAGTCCCTCGACGCCAAGGCCAAGGCGACGCCGGAGCTGGTCGAGCAGGTCAAGAACGGCGTCGCCGCCCTGGACGGCGAGCTGCATGTGCCGTTCCTGGAGCTCTCCGACGGCTACCAGCTCGAGGCCCTGCAGCGGATCGAGCAGACACCGTTCTTCGGCACGGTGCGCAGCCACACCGTGGTCGCCCTCTACAACAACCAGGTGCTGTGGTCCGACTTCGGCTACCAGGGCAGCTCGTGGCAGGATGGCGGCTATCTGCAGCGCGGCTTCCAGGATGCGGGCTGGACGCTCCAGCCCGACGCCGAGGCAAGCCCGCCGCCGTTCTTGGGTTGAGGGAGGCAAGAAACATGGCAACGACCTACGAACTCAGCGACGACAGCGTGGTGGTCATCGTCGGCTCGGGCGCCGGCGGTGGCACGCTCGGCAACGAGCTGGCGCAGAAGGGCATCAAGGTGGTGCTGCTCGAGGCCGGCAAGCACGAGAGCATCGACACCTTCCAGAACGACGAGTGGGGCAGCTTCCTGCAGATCTCCTGGCTCGACAAGCGGACCACGTCGGGTGACTGGCGGGTGGCCAGGGACTTCTCCGGCCTGCCGGCGTGGATCTGCAAGACCGTCGGCGGGACGACCACGCACTGGGCCGGCGCGTCGCTGCGGTTCCAGGAGCACGAGTTCAAGGCCAAGACCACCTACGGCGAGATTCAGGGCGCCAGCCTGCTCGACTGGCCGGTGACCCTGGCCGAGCTCGAGCCCTACTACGCCAAGGCCGAGGACAAGATGGGGGTGACCCGTACCAACGGCATCCCCGGCCTGCCCGGCAACAACAACTTCAAGGTGCTCTATACCGGTGCGAAGCGGCTGGGCTACCAGCGGGTCAGCACCGGCCACATGGCGATCAACAGCCAGCCGCGCGCCGACCGGCCGTCCTGCCAGCAGATCGGCTTCTGCTTCCAGGGCTGCAAATCCTCGGCCAAGTGGAGCACGCTCTACACCGAGATCCCTGCCGCTATCGCCACCGGCAAGCTCGAGCTGCGGCCACAGAGCCAGGTGCTGCAGATCCAGCACGGACCCGACGGCAAGGTCACAGGCGTGCTCTATGCCGACAAGGACGGCAACCATCAGGTGCAGAAGGCCCGCATCGTGGCGGTGGCCGGCAACTCGATCGAGAGTCCGCGCCTGCTCCTGAACTCGGCCTCGGCCAAGTTCCCGGACGGGCTCGCCAACAGTTCGGGCCAGGTCGGCAAGAACTACATGCGGCACCTGACGGGGTCGGTCTACGCGGCGTTCGAGAAGCCGGTGCACATGTTCCGCGGCACGACCATGGCCGGCATCGTGCAGGACGAGGTCGAGAACAACCCGAGCCGGGGCTTCGTCGGCGGCTACGAGCTCGAGACCCTGTCGCTGGGCCTGCCGTTCATGGCGGCGTTCCTCGATCCCGGCGCCTGGGGGCGGAGCTTCACGCGCAAGATGGAGCAGTACCCCAATATGGCCGGCTTGTGGATCGTCGGCGAGGACATGCCGCAGGAGCGCAACGGCGTCACCCTGAGCAAGACTGAGAAGGACCAGTTCGGCCTGCCGGTGCCCAACGTCAATTTCGACGAGCACCCGAACGACATCGCCATGCGCAGCCATGCCTTCCGGCAGGGCACGGCTCTCTACCAGGCGGCTGGTGCCACCGACGTCTACGAGACCCCGCCCTACCCGAGCACGCACAATCTGGGCACCAACCGGATGAGTGCCAACGCCCGCGACGGGGTGGTCAATAGCCATGGCCAGAGCTGGGACATCAAGAACCTGTTCGTCTCCGACGGCAGCCAGTTCACCACCGGCGGCGCGGAGAACCCGACCCTGACCATCGTCACCCTGGCCATCCGCCAGGCCGACTACATCGCCGAGGCCATGGGCAAGAACGAGATCTGACCATGGTCCAGCGGCGCCGTGCGGGCCGAGGTCGGAGATCTTCCAGCCCGGCTCGTGCGGCGCCGCGATCCTTTCGTCAAATCCCGGACCGCGCTATGTGCAATCGGACCGGCGGTTCCTTGATACTCCCGACCACGATCGTTCGACACCGCCGGCGCCCATAATTGCCAAGCTCCCGAGGAGGAGCAGGCCCGGAGGACGCCCATGCACGAGAACGACCAGGTCCCGCCCACGGCCCCCGCACCGCGCCGCCGAGCCGCTCCCTGGCCGCTGCTGCTCCTTCTGCTGCTGCTGGCCGGTGTCGGCTATTATGCGTGGTCGCAGCATGCGCAGGTGGCGACCCAGGGTGAGCAGCTGGCGGCGCTGACCGCCGCCCGGGATGAGGCCGTGGCCGAGTCCGCCCGGCGGCAGACGGCCCTGGCCGAGGCGGACCGGCAGCGCGCCGCCGCGGAGGCCGGCCGGGTGGAGCTCGAAGCGCAGCT
>JAPJRA010000339.1:0-386 GCA_030824835.1 Geminicoccaceae bacterium
TTCAGCCTGGGCCACGGCCCGGTGTCGAAGGCGCGGCGCGCAGCCAGGATCGCCAACTCGGCATCCGCGGCAGTGCCAGCAGGATAGGCGCTGATCGGCACGTCGTGGGCCGGGCTGGAGCGCTCGATCATGTCGGGGCCCTGCGCTTGGCGCCATGCCCCGTCGATCAGCAGATCGAAATGACGGGGCCCACGCGGCAGCAGCGGGTGACGGGTATCGATACTCAATTGCATCTCATCGGCCCCGATATTCTGGCGGGCGCTTGTCGCGGAAGGAGGTCACACCTTCCTTCGCATCCTCGGTGGTGGCGGCGAGCGCGCCCGCCAGCGCCTCGAGCGCCGCCGGCCCCTCCTCGCCCTCGGCGACGTTCACCAGCTGCTTGCCGA
>JAPJRA010000339.1:396-5076 GCA_030824835.1 Geminicoccaceae bacterium
GCCATGCTGGCGGCGAGCGCCCGTGCCCGCTCCAGGCCCTGGCCCTTGGCGCAGATGAAGTCGACCAACCCCAGGCGCAGCGCCTCCGCCGCATCGACAGGCTCGCCGGTGAAGAGCAGTCGCTTGACCGCACTCGGCCCCGCACGGCGCACGAGCCGCTGGGTTCCCGACCAGCCCGGCACGATACCGATCCGCGTCTCCGGCAGCGCCACCCGGGCATGCTCCTCGGCCACCCGCAGGTCGGCCGTCGCCGCAAGCTCCAGCCCGCCGCCGAAGGCGATGCCGTTCAGGGCCGCGATCACCGGCTGGCGCAGGCGGGCGACGCGGTCGAAGATCCGGTGCCCCTCCCAGACCCAGCGCCGGCCGAAGGCCAGCGGGTCGAGTGCACCCCAGTCGGCGATGTCCGCGCCGGCGCAGAACGCCTTCTCGCCCTCGCCGGTGAGGATAACGACGCGGACCGCGTCCTCCCGCTCGAGCCGTGCTGCTGCCGCCTCGAGCTGCTCCAGCATGACCGTGGTCAGGGCATTGAGCTTGGCCGCCCGGGCGAGGGTGACGGTCGCCACCGCCCCCTCGATCTCGACCCGTACGCTGCCGGCGCTCATGGCAGCACCAGCCCGAACGGCTCCGGCCGAAACAGGCGCTCATCCATGGTGCGCAGATCCGATGCCACGCCGAGTGGTATCCCGGACTGGGCCAGCACGTCGCGCTCCAGGTCGATGCCGGGTGCCAGCTCGGTCACGACGATGCCGTCGCGGGTGAGCTCCATCACGCAGCGCTCGGTGACGTAGGTCACGTGCTGGCCCTGCTCGACCGCACGTCTGCCGCTGAAGGAGACGTGCTCGACCTCGGGCACAACCTTCTTGACCTTGCCCTCGCGGGCGATCTGCAGCGTGCCGTCGTCGATGCCGAGCTTGGCGCCGGCGGTGAAGTAACCGCTGAACACGATCCGCTTCGCGCGTGTGGTGATGTCGACGAAGCCACCGCAGCCGGCGGTGACATGCGGTTTGGCTGCCAAGCGCGAGACGTTGACGTTGCCCTCGGCGTCGATCTGCATGAAGGACAGAAGCGAGCAGTCGAAGCCGGCGCCCTGGAAGTAGGTGAACTGCTGCGGTGAGGGCATGATCGCCTCGGCATTGGCGGAGCAGCCGAACTGGAAGTCCAGGAGTGGCACGCCGCCCACGGCCCCCTGCTCGATGACCCAGGTGACGTCGCCATGGCGACCCTCCTCAAGCAGCACGCGCGGCACGTGGGCCGAGATGCCGAAGCCCAGATTGACCGCCCAGCCGGCCCGGAGATGCTGCGCCACCCGCCGCGCAATCACCTTGTCCACGCCCCAAGGCGTGTGCCGGAAGCTGCTCTCGGCGCGCACATACTCGCCGCTGATGGCGGGGTCGTAGGTGGTCTGCGTGGTCTGCATCTGGTCCGGTGCGACGACGATCACGTCAACCAGCACGCCCGGCACATGCACCGCGAACGGCTTCAGCGTGCCGGCCTTGGCCAGCCGCTTCACCTGCGCGATGACGAGGCCGCCATTGTTGCGTGCCGCTAGCGCCTGATCGAGCGGGCCGAGATAGGCACCTTCGTGCTCGTAGGTGAGATTGCCGCGCTCGTCGGCCGTGGTGGCGCGAATGATGGCGACATCGGGCGTGATGGTCGGAAAGAACAGCCACTCGTCGCCGGCGAACTCGATCTTGCTGACGATCGGCTCGGCTGCCCCCTTGGCGTTCATCGCGCAGCCCTGACGCGCCGGGTCGACGAAGGTGCCGAGCCCGACCTTGGTCAAAACGCCCGGCCGCTTGGCCGCGGCCTCGCGGGTGAGGTCGAACAGAATCCCGGAGGGCACGTTGTAGGCGGGGATGCGATCATGGGTGATCATCTCCCAGATCGCCGGCGATGGTGCCGACGACGGTCCGCTCGGGTAAGAGCCCGCCAGCACCTTGGCCAGCAGGCCTTCCTGGGCGATGTGGTCGATACCCTTGATGCCGTACATGTCGCCGGCGGCGATCGGGTGGATGGTCGTCAGGTTGCGGGGGTGGCCACTGTCGGCGAAGCGCTGGCCGAGAGCGGCCAGCACGGCATCGGGGCAGCCCAGTCCGCTGGACGAGCTCACCGTCACGATCGCCTGGTCGGGGATCAACGCTGCCGCATCGGCGGCGGAGAGAACACGCACGCGGGTCATGGCTCAGCCTCCGATCACGACCGGGACGGATCGCCCGCTGGCCGCGGCGTCTCGCACCGCGAGGCCGGCTGCGAGTGACCAGATGCCATCCTCGCCCGTCGCGGCGGGCTGACCCTCGCCGCGTACCGCCGCCTGGAAGAGCCGCACGGCCCGGTCGTAGAGTTTCTCGTGCGCGATGGGCAGTGCCTCCTCGCCGGCGGCGCTCCGCAACAGCACCTCGCCGATCGGCTGCTGGGTCATCACATCACGGGCGACCAGCGAGCCCTGAGTGCCGTGAACCTCGAACCCGGTACGGGCGAACGGCGTCGTAAAGGCGTCATGGAACTGGGCCACGAGTCCGGAGCGGAAGCGCAGCACGCCCATGGCCCCGTCCTCGAGCCCGCCGGAGGCCATCCCCGCACTCTGGGTCATGGCTGCTGCCTCGATCGGGTCGTCGTCCAGGACGAAGCGGAGCGTGTCGGCGTCGTGCACGGTGATGTCGAGGACGACGCCGCCGCCGGCGCCCGGCGTGGTGATCCGCCAGCCCTGCAGGTGGGGCGGCAGGAACACGGCGTGGAAGACGCGGGCGAACAGAGGCCGCCCGATGCGGCCCTCGGCAATGGCAGTTCGCATCGCCCGGTGGGTGGCGGCATTACGCAGGTGGTGGTTGGTCCCCATCACGACACCGGCCGCACGGCACGCCGCCACCATCTCGCGTGCCGCATCCAACGTCAGCGCCAGTGGCTTCTCGCACAGCACGTGCTTGCCGGCCGCGGCCGCTGCCAGGGTCTGTTCCCGGTGCAGCTCGTTGGTGGTGCTGATGTAGACGATGTCGACCGCCGGGTCGGCGAGCAGCGCCTCGACCGTGGCGTAGCTGGAGGCGATGCCGTTCGCCTCCGCATAGTTGCGCGCTCGGACGGCGTCGCTGCTCATGACTGCCACCACCTCGCCGTCGGGCTGGGCGCGGATGGCGCCGATCATGTGCTCCCTGGCGATGGTGCTGGCGCCGATCAGGCCCCAGCCGAGCTTCGCGGCCATATCAGGTGGCTCCTTGCGGACTGTAGGTCTGCGCACCGCACGAGGCGCGCACGATCAGGCGGGTCTCGCCGGTGAAATGTTGGGGTGCGGGCCGCTGGGCCTGGAGCAGGTCGAGCAGGATTCCGGCGGCGCGTTCGCCCAGGCGGCGGCTCTCGACGGAGACACTGGTAAGGGCCGGTTGAATCAGGGCGGCGTCGGCGACATCGTCAAAGCCGACGACGGCAAAATCCCGACCGGCGGCCATGCCACGGGCCGCCAGGCCATGCAGCACGCCGATGGCGACCACGTCGTTGAAGCACAAGGCAGCCGTTGGCGGGTCGGGCAGGTCCAGGACCTTCCCCAACGCCACGATGCCGCCGTCACGATTGGGGGTGGCCTCGACCGCGAGCTCGGGGTCGGCCTGCAGGCCCGCAGTCTCGATCGCGCGGGCCCAGCCCGCCCGCCGATCCTCGTGCACGACCATTCCGACCCTACCGCCGAGAAACGCGACCCGGCGGTGCCCGAGTGCCAGCAGATGCTCGGTGGCCCGTTTAGCGCCCCCATTATTGTCTGGCGCCACGCTGCTGATCCAGCCGGCGCGCAGGCGGCGCATGACGGTGACCACCGGCATGCCCCAGGCCTCGATCTCGGCCAGCATCTCGCCGTCGGTGCCGATCGCCGGGCAGAGGATGTAGCCCAGCGCCCCGTGCTCGCGCATCGTGCGCATCACCTGGGCCTGCCGTTCTGGGCTCTCGCCGGTATTGGCCAGGAACGGCACCAGCCCTGCCGCCTGCAGCCCTGCCTCCAGACCGACGGTCATCTCGGCGAAGAACGGGTTGGTCAGGTCGTTGATGATCATGCCGACCACATCCGACACGCTCTTGCGCAGATTGGCGGCGCCCCGGTGGTAGACATAGCCGAGGCGGTGAATGGCATCGCGGACCCGCTCGCGCGTTACCGGTCGCACCAGCGGGCTTTCCTGCAGGACGAGCGACACGGTCGACTTCGACACGCCGGCGGCGCGCGCGATGTCGATGATGGTCACCCGAGCCTGCCCGTTGTCCGCTACCACCCGCGCTGCCTCCCCGGCATGTTTGCGCTTGACGTTTGGAACGTTCCAAAACATAAAAACATCAACCAATCGCCGTCAAGGGGGTTTTTTGCTCATGCCGACTATCCGCCTCCCGGCCGCCGGGCGCATCATCCAGGACCATCAGCTCGGGCCGGCCTCCCCGTTCCCCGCTGCTGCCACGGCAGCGTTCCCACGCACCGCCTACGCGGCGGCGCATGTGGTGGCCGACCCGCTAGCGAATCTGGCGCCCTGGCAAGCGACGGCCGTGGATTGGGACTCGACGCTGGCTTTCCGGCGCCATCTGTGGGGTCTGGGTTTCAAGATCGCCGAGGCCATGGACACCTCGCAGCGCGGCATGGGCCTCGACTGGCCGACCGCGCACGAGCTGATCCGCCGCTCGACGGCCGAAGCCCGAACCATCGCGGGTGCCGAC
>JAPJRA010000340.1 GCA_030824835.1 Geminicoccaceae bacterium
GTCCGGCAGGCCTCGACCAGCTCGCCGACCAGCCCCACATCGCCGTCGAGCAGGGCTGCAATCGGCGCCACCACGTCGACCTCGTCGGCCCCCGCCGCTACGGCTGCCGCGGTCTCGTCGGCCGCACGGGCGATGTCGTCGCTGCCGTCCGGGAAGTTGGCGACCGTGGCGAGACGGACCGTCGAGCCGACCAGCCGTGCGCGTGCCACCGGCACGTGCGTGGCGTAGATGCACACCGCGGCGGTGCCGTGCCGCAGCGCGCGCTCGCACAGGCGCCCGATGTCGCCCGACGTCTCGTCGCCGTTGAGGCTGGTGAGGTCGATCAGGGGCACGGCCCGCGCCGCGAGGCCGGCCTGGACCGGCGCGCGGCGCGCCTGGTCGAGCAGGGTTCGAATATCAGGTGAGGACACGAGCGATCTCCGGCAGGGCGGCCGCTAGCAATACGCCCAGCCGATCGGCGGCGTCGGCGGAGCGGGCCAGCGTTTCGCCATGGGTCAGCGGCTCGGTGGCCAGACCCGAAGCGAGGTTGGTGACGATCGACAGGGCGGCGACCTCGAGCCCGGCATGCCGGGCGCTGATCGCCTCCGGTACCGTCGACATGCCGACCAGATCGGCGCCGAGCGTCCGGAAGGCGCGGATCTCCGCCGGAGTCTCGAAGGCGGGCCCCAGCGTGGCGAGATAGACGCCTCGCCCGAGCTCGATCCCGGTCGCGGCGGCCGCAGCGATGATCGGCTCGCGCAGGCGGCGCGCATAGACCTCGGTGAGGTCGACGAAGCGAGGGCCGATCTGGTCGTCATTGGGTCCGAGCAGGGGGTTGGTGCCCTGCAGGTTGATATGATCCTCGATCAGAACGATCGAGCCGGGCGGCCACTCCGGGCGCAGCGAGCCGGCGGCATTGGTCAGCACGAGCGCACGACAGCCGATAGCGGCCATCGTGCGGACGATCGTGTTGAGCGGGCCCGCGCCGCCGCCCTCGTAGAGATGTGCCCGACCGGACAGGCAGGCGATCGGCACACCGCCGAGCTCGCCCAGCACCATGTGCCCGGCGTGCCCCTTGACGCCAGGGCGCGGAAAGCCGGGCAGGTCGGCATAGTCGATGGTGACGGCGTCCGCGATCTGCTCGGTGACGGCGCCGAGCCCGGAGCCCAACACGATCGCCACCACGGGCGCCCGGCCGTTCGCCCGCTCCCGGATCGTCGCCGACGCGTCGGCGCGCGGCTCGCCTGACGCGCCCAGATTGTCCGACCCGAAGGCCATCGGCAGCAACTCCCCGAGAGTGACGCTGGCCCTGATCCGCTCCGGGCTGCACAGGTGGATCGTCGTCTGCGGTCGGCCGAACTCGGCCAGTCGCTGGCGGCAGCCGCCGCACGGGCTGCACAGCGCCACGCCGCCGGCAACCACCGCGACCTCGGCGATCGCCGTCTCGCCGGCAGCCACCATCACCCCGATCGCCGACGCCTCCGCGCACTGGCTCTGCGGGTAGGCGGCGTTCTCGACGTTGCAGCCGGTGTAAATACGGCCGCTGGCGCCACGAATGGCGGCACCCACGGCAAAGCCGGAATAGGGCGTGTGGGCGTTGGACCGGACCGCGCGGGCCGCGGCGAACAGTTCTTGTGAATTCACGGTAGGTTGCGTCCAGGGTGCGATCGGCGCGGCATCAGCGCTCCTTGATATAGGGGATGCCGATCGCTTTCGGAGCCACGGCCTTGCCGACGAAGCCGGCCAGCAGGAAAATGGTGAGCAGGTAGGGCAGTGCCTGGATGAACTGCACCGGCACCACGCCCACAACTGGTAGGGGCACGCCCTGCAGCCGCCCCTGGAGCGCGTCGGTGAACGCGAACAGCAGGCAGGCCAGCAGCGCCGGCACCGGCCGCCACTTGCCGAAGATCAGGGCTGCAAGCGCCAGGTACCCCTTGCCGGCGGTCATGTCGCGGGTGAATCCGGCACCCTGCGCGATCGACAGGTAGGCCCCGGCGATGCCGCACAAAGCCCCGGTGACCATCAGGGCGCGGTAGCGCATCCCCTCCACGGAGATGCCGGCCGTGTCGACCGCGGCCGGATTCTCGCCGACGGCGCGCAGGCGCAGGCCGAATCGGGTCCGGTAGATGACCCAGGCTACGGCCGGCACGATCAGGGCCGCGAGGTAGACCAGGATGTTGTGGCCGCTGATCACCTCGGCGTAGATCGGCCCGATGATCGGGACGCCGCGCGCGGCCTCGGCGAAGGGCAGGTCGATGGGCGCGAAGCGGGCGCCCGGCACGGTCACCGGTACCCGTCCCGCCTGCCGGAACCAGGCATCCGCCAGCGTCGGCCCCAGGCCGGCGGCGATCACGTTGAGCGCCATGCCCGAGACCACTTGATCGCCGCGATGGGTGATCGAGGCGAAGCCGTGGACCATGGCCATGGCCAGCCCGAACGCCATGCCCGCGAGCACGCCGAGCCAGGCCGAGCCGGTGGTCTGGGCGACGGCGGCGGCGGCGAAGGCCGCACCCAGCATTTTGCCTTCGAGGGCGATGTCGGTGACGCCACTGCGTTCGCAGAACAGCCCGGCCATCGCCGCCAGCACGAGCGGCGTGGCGAGGCGGATCGTGCTCGCCAGCATCACCAGGACCTGCAGGAACAGCTCCTCGAGGGTCATGCGACCGCGGGCTCGACGCGGGCGCGCGCGAACAGCGCTTCCAACCGCGGCCGGAACATGTGCTCGAGCGCGCCGGCGAACAGGATGACGAGGCCCTGGATGACCACGACCAGGTCGCGGTTGACCCGCGGCATCTCGAACGCGAGTTCGGAGCCGCCCTGGTAGAGAGCGCCGAACAGCAGTGCGGCGAGGACGATGCCCACCGGATGGTTGCGGCCCATCAGCGCCACGGCGATCCCGGCGAAGCCATAGCCGCCGGTGAAGCCCAGGATCAGGCGATGCTCGCCGCCCAGGACCTCGTTGGTGGCCATGAGCCCTGCAAGCGCGCCCGAGATGGTCATGGCCAAGATGATCCGGCTGGAGGGCGAGATGCCGCCATAGACGGCAGCTGCCTCGCTGTGCCCGACGACCCGCAGCTCGTAGCCGAGCCGGCTGCGCCAGACGAACAGCCACAAGCCCACGCAGCAGAGCAAGGCCAGCAGCAGGGATAGATTGACCGGCGCGTAGCCCAGCTCGATGCCCAGCACGTCCTCGATCGACGGCATCCATACCGTCGGGGCGAACGTGACGGTCTCCGGCGCGCTCTGGCCGGGTTTGATCAGCACGTTGACCATCAGGTAGGTCATCAGCGCCGAGGCCACGAAGTTGAGCATGATCGTGGTGATCACGACATGGCTGCCGCGCCGCGCCTGCAGCCAGCCCGGGATCAGCCCCCAGATGCCGCCGAACAGGGCGGCGGCCAGCACCGCCATGGGAATGCTGACGAGCCCGGGCAGATGCCCCAGATGGACGGCCACCAGCCCCAGCCCCAGACCTCCCAGATAGGCCTGCCCCTCGCCGCCGATATTGAACAGCCCGGTATGGAACGCGATCGCCACCGCGAGGCCGGTGAAGATCAGGTTGGTGGCATAATAGAGCGTGTAGCCCACCGCCTCGCCATAGCCGAAGGCACCATAGACCAACGTCCGCACCGCCTGCAGCGGGCTCTCCCCCAGCGCCACCACCACCAGCCCCGAGACCGCGAACGCGAGCGCCAGATTGAGCATCGGCAGCAGGCCGTACTCGGCCCAGGCGGGGAGCTTGCGGGAGGTGGCCATTACATTAACCAGAAATTGAAAATTGTTGATCTATATGCGCGTAAGTGTCTCTTCGCTGTAATACGGCGATGATCAGGAGCTTCGCTGATCGGCGAACGTCCCGCCTGTTCGCGGGCACCTGGGTGCAGGATGTTCATCCTGACCTTCAGCGTCGCGCGCGCAGCAAGCTGCGTGAACTGGACGCGGCGACGGATCTGGATGATCTTGCGAGTCGGCGAGGCAATCGGCTTGAGAAGCTGACCGGTGATCGGCAGGGCCAATGGTCGATCCGGGTCACCGGTCAATGGCGCATCTGTTTCGCCTGGACTGGAGCCGACGCCGTGGAGGTCTGGTTTGGCGACTACCACTAACGGACCACGAGCATGACGATTACACGTGCGCAACTCGACGCAGGCCTGATCGACTTTTCCGACGTCGACATGCCCGGCTCGCCGCGCATGGATCCGCTGCACCCAGGCCAGGTGCTGGCCGACTGGCTCGACGAGGAGCGCATGACCGCGGCCGACCTCGCTGCTGCCGTGTGTCTTCCGATCGAGGGGGTTGCTGCCGTGCTGTCTGGCGACGCGCCAATCACTGCGCCACTCGCCATGCGTTTGGCTCGATACTTTGGCACGTCGGCGAGGTTCTGGCTCAATCTGCAGATGGGGTACGAGTTGGAGCTCGCGGAGCGCAATGAGAGCGAGACAATCGACCGCGAGGTGACCCCCCGCGCCGCCTGACATCACGCCGCCTCCTGCGTGATCCCGGCCATCATGCAGCCGATCCGCAGCTCGTCGGCCTCGCCGGGCATCAGCTCGCCGGTGATCGTGCCGTCGAACATGACCAGGATACGGTCCGCCAGCGACAGAATCTCGTCGAGCTCGACCGAGACCAGGAGCACCGCCTTGCCGGCGTCGCGCATGGCGATCAGCCGCTTGTGGATGAACTCGATGGCGCCGATGTCGACGCCGCGCGTCGGCTGGCCGACCAGCAGCAGGTCCGGGTCGTGCTCCATCTCGCGGGCGAGGACCAGCTTCTGCTGGTTGCCGCCGGAGAAGGCATGCGCGTCCAGCGCCGGCTCCTGCGGGCGGACGTCGTAGGCGCTCATCCAGCGCCGGCAGACCTCGACGATGCGGCGCAGCCGCAGGAAGCCCTTCGCGGCGTACTCGGGCTCGGTCTGGTAGCCGAGAATGGCGTTCTCCCAGGCCGAGAAGCCCTTGACCAGCCCCACCCGCAACCGGTCTTCGGGCACGTGCGCCAGCCGATGCACGCGGGCCTGGGGCCCGCTGGTGATCGGGCTGCCGCGCAGCAGGATCTCGCCGCGGCTGTGCGGACGGATGCCGGCCAGCGCTTCCAGC
>JAPJRA010000341.1 GCA_030824835.1 Geminicoccaceae bacterium
GACCAGATGCGCCCCCTCGCGCAGCAGCTGGTTGGTCCCCCGATGCCGCGGGTCCTGCGGGCTGCCCGGCACCGCCATCACCTCGCGGCCATACTCGACCGCCAGCCGGGCGGTGATCAGCGAGCCCGAGGCCGGCGCCGCCTCCACCACCACGGTCCCCAGCGCCAGCCCGGCGATGACCCGGTTGCGGCGGGGAAAATCCTTGGCCCGCGCCGCGGCCCCCAGCGGCCGCTCGCTCACCACCGCCCCCTCGGCCGCGATCCGCCCCATCAGCGCCGCGTTCTCCGGCGGGTAGGCGACATCTATACCGGCCGCGATGACGGCCACCGTGGCGCCGCCCGCGGCCAGCGCCCCTTCGTGCGCTGCGGTATCGATCCCCCGTGCCAGCCCCGAGACCACGACCAGCCCGGCTCCGGCCAGCTCCTGCGCCAGCGTGCGCGCGAAGGCCCGGCCGTTCAGGCTGGCGTTGCGCGCGCCCACCATCGCCACCGCCGGCCGCTGCAGCAGCTCCGCCTCGCCGCGCACCGTCAGCACCGGCGGCCGGTCCGGCAAGGGCTGCAGCAGCGCCGGGTAGTCGCCGTCGCTGCCGATCACCAGCCGCCCGCCCAGCGCCGCCAGCTCGGCCAGCAGCTCCTCCCGGTCCGGCACTCGTCGTCCCTCGCGCCGGACCACCGCCAGCGCCCCCGCCGGCGTTCGGTAGCGCTCCAGCGCCCGAGCGAACGTGACCGGCCCCACCCCCTCGCAACGGGCGAGCTGCAGCCAATCGAGTGTCGAGCCTTCTGCCGTGCGGTGCATCCGCCTCCTGGTCGGTCGCGGCGACGATTCACCGAATGGACGCATGATGAACCGCTCATGTCAACTTATAGGCTATGCGCCAGGGAGTGCCCTGTAGCGGCGCCCATGGGTTGACGATGCCGACCGCACCGCAACATCATAGCGGGTCAGTTGGGAGCAATTGCCGATGCCTGCTCGGACGCTGGCCGCGTGGTCCACCCTCCTGGGTCTTGTCTCCGTCCCCCTCGCCCCGGCCGTCGCCGAGGCCACGGTGCTGCGCGACCTTTCCATCCCCAGCCCGACGCTGGGGCAGCCCATTCCCTGCGCCGTCACCCTGCCCGACGGCTACGACCAGGACCCCGAGCGCCGCTATCCGGTGCTGCTGCTGCTGCACGGCACCGACGGCGGTGCCGACGACTGGCTCGACGCGGGCGGGCTGGCCGATGCCGGCGCGCCCGGCGGCGACCTGCCGTTCATCGTCGTCACACCCGGTGCCGGCAATAGCTGGTACGTCGACAACGATGCCGGCGAAGGGGCCTGGGAGACGGCCCTGGTCGACGACCTGCTGCCGGCGATCGACGCCCGCTTCCGCACCATCCCGGGCCGCGCGGGCCGGGCGATCGCCGGCCTGTCCATGGGCGGCTACGGTGCGGTCCATCTGGCCCTGCGCCACCCCGACCAGTTCGGCGCCGTGGCCAGCCTCAGCGGCGCGCTCTTCGCGCCGGACGACCCGCTGACCGACGACGACATCGCCGACTTCCACGGCGCCTTCGGCGACCCGTTCGACCCCGACCGCTTCGCCCGCGAGAGCGTCTACACCGACCTCTCCGCCCTGCCCGCCGACGCCCCGATGCCGCGCTTCTACCTGTCCAGCGGCAGCAACGACCAGTACGGCCTCGATGTCGCCGCCTTGCGCCTCTACCAGACCCTGAAGCAGCGCGACGTCCCGGCCACTCTGGTCGTCCGCGCCGGCTACGACCATGGCTGGCAGTTCTGGCACGACGACCTCGGCGAGGTCCTGGCCTTCGTCGATTCGGCGCTGCAGGAGGAGGGTGCCCCCATCGGGCAGTAGGGCCGCCTCAGCTCGGCAGCAGCGCCGCGCGATGCGCCGTCAGGAACTCCTGCACCGACGTCGGCGCCTTACCCGTCAATGCCGCCACGGTCGGCGTCACCAGCGCGTGGTAGCCCTGTGCGGCCGCGACGTCGAACGCCGCCAGCGCCTCGACCAGGAACGGCGGCAGGCCGGCGCCGAGCAGCCCCTGCTTCAGCTCCTCCGGACCGACGGCCACATGCGCGACCTCACGCCCGGTCAGCTCGCTGACGATGGAAGCGACCTCGTCCTGGCTGACGGCCGCCGGCCCGCCGACATCGTGGATCTCCCGGCCCGTCGCCGACGCCAGCGCTGCGGCCGCGGCGCGTGCGCAATCCTCGCGCGTCACGTAGGCCCGGCCGCCGGTGCCCGTCGCCGAGAACAGCCGGCCGGTGGCGATCGCATGGCCGATCCCCATCAGGATCAGGTCCGTGTAGAGATTGTCGCGCAGGATCGTCCAGTCGAGCGGGCTCGCGAACAGCGCCACCTCGGTCCAGAAATGATCGTCGAGCAGCGATCCGCCCGGCGTCGGCGCGGGTGCCGGGGCCGAGGTGTAGACGACGTGCCGGACACCCGCCTGCTCGGCCGCAGCAATCGCCGCGCGGTGCTGGGCCAGCCGCAGGCCCGGCGTGTGCAGGGCGTCGGTGCTGACCAGCAGCATCCGGTCGGCGCCGGCGAGCGCCGGGGCCAGCGACGCCGGGTCGTCGAAATCGGCGCGGCGCACCTCGACGCCGCGTGCCGCCAGATCGGCGAGCTTGGCGGGGTCGCGGGTCGTGGCGATCACCCCGCCGGCCCCGGATTGGAGCAGCAGCTCGACGACACGCCGGCCGAGCTGGCCGCCCGCACCGGTGACGAGCAGACGGGTTCCTGATGAATCGGGCATGACGCTTCCTTCCACTTGGTCTCGTATGGGCTGCTGGGCTAAAATAGAGACCAGCTCTACAAGCGGAAGGAGGCAGTATTTTGGGAGAAGGTATCCTGCAGGGAACCACGCCCGGCGCGCAGGCGCTGACCGGCCGCCTCCGCACCTGGCAGGCGCAGGACTTCACCCCGTCCGCGTGCCCGGTGCGCGACGTGCTTGACCAGCTCGGCGACAAATGGAGCACGCTCCTGGTGATCATGCTGGCCGACGGGCCGCAGCGGTTCAGTGCCCTGCGCCGCGCCGTCCCCGACATCTCCCAGCGCATGCTGACCCAGACCTTGCGCGACCTGGAGCGCGACGGCCTGATCACCCGGCAGGTCTACCCGACCAAGCCCCCCAGCGTCGACTACCGCCTGTCCGCTCTGGGCCGCTCCCTGCTCGAGCCCCTGTCCACCCTGGTCGCCTGGGCCGAGCGCCACCACGCCGACATCAGGGGCGCGCGGGCGTCTTACGACGACGCCGCTGCCGACGAGGTGGCGGCCCGGCCATGCGACCAGGCCGTCGTGTGACCGGCGCATTGCCGCGCCACGGCTCGATGAGCCCAGCCGTGGGTAGCCGGCCATGTCTTCAGCGAACTCGTCGTCTCATGTCGGAGGATCACCATGGCAACGCCGGAGCGCCCGTCGTTCATTGCCCACTGGAGCGAGATCGAGGGGCCGGACGACGATCACTACGACCAAGACGATGAGCTGATGGGCATCGGCGCGCCCTTCGGCAGGCATTTCGGCCTGACGAAGCTGGGCATTCATCACGCGAGACTGCCGCCTGGCCGGCGCACATCCTTTCCGCACGCCGAGAGCGCGGAGGAGGAGTTCGTCTACGTCATCGCGGGCGAGCCCGATGTATGGATCGACGGCCATCTCCACCGACTGGCGCCGGGCGATGCCGTTGGCTTTCCGGCCGGCACGGGGATCACGCACAGCTTCCTCAACAACACGGAAGCCGAGGTCCACCTGCTCGTGGTGGGCGAACGGTCCAAGCCTGAGAACCGCGTTTTCTACCCGCTCCATCCCGACCGCAAAGCACTGCGCGAGGATTGGTGGGACGATTGCCCGACACGTGCCTTGGGTCCGCACGATGGGATGCCGGACCTGGTCCGCGCCATGAAGAAGGCCCGGCGAGACGCCGACTAGGGTGTGGTTTCCGAGTGGGTTGCTCACCCGAAGTGACCTTGGGCAGGTGGTTGATGCACCTCACCGTCTGCCTGGAGCCGCAGCTTGGATGAGCACCCATAAGAACGCCGGGACCACACCGCACGGTCGAGCGGTGATGGTTAGCTTAAGCACCGCATCAGCATGCCAACCACCGAAAGGCAGGATAGAGACCAAATAATGCTCAATAATTGATTTCCGACGATTGCACTTCAGGTATGCAGGTACCTTCGGCAGATGATCACAGTCCTTATCGAGAAAGAACGCTTGTACGACAACGCGGTCAGCAATTTCAGCCGACGCTAATCCGCGGTAGCCAAAGAACTAGCATCGCCTCTGCCACGCTCGGCCCCCTCGACGATGGTACGAAGCTTTGCTACCATGGTGGTCGAGGAGGTGGCCCATGGCCAATGTCGAGAAGCTCAGCGTCGCCCTCACCGCGGACATGGTGACGATCGTGCGGCAGGCGGTGTCCAGCGGCGACTACGCCTCGGCCAGCGAGGTCGTCCGTGAGGCCTTGCGGGAGTGGCAGCAGAAGCGCGCCGTCGATCGGGACGTCGTCGAGCGACTGCGCCAATTGTGGGACGAGGGGCTGGCCAGCGGCCCGGCGGAGCCGCTCGACATGGCCGCGATCAAGCGCGAGGCCCGCGCCCGCCTGCCGGTCAAGGACGACGCGCCAGCCTGATGCCGAGCATCGTCCGCTCGCCCCGCGCCGCGGCGGATCTGATGGAGCTGTGGACGCACATCGCACGCGACGATCCGGCTGCGGCCGACCGGATGCTCGACCTGATCGAGGACAAGCTCGTCAAGCTCTCAGCCAACCCCCTACTGGGGCCGGCGCGCCCCGACATCGCCCGCGAGTTGCGTCTGTTCCCAGTCGCCCGCTACGTCGTCCTGTATCGCGCACGACCAAATGGAATTGAGGTCGTGCGTAACGTGCATGGCATGCGCCGTCTCAGCGGAATTGTCTGATCGGTATGCTCGACGACGTGGGTCGGCGAATGGGGGGGGAGCTGGTAGCTGTCACCAGCATGCTAGGTTGTTATTCCTTGACAATCGATGATCATTTGGCGATAGGCTGATCGGTCCACCCGCATGCGGAGACCATCCCTATGCCCGCCGCACCTACCC
>JAPJRA010000342.1 GCA_030824835.1 Geminicoccaceae bacterium
TTAAAGCGCAGTTTGAACAGGTCAAGCAGATGGCCTACTCGCCCGACGGCTTGCTTCTCCATCCGCGCCTACTCGACAGCTACCGGCGGCGGGCAACAATCGCGGCGGAGTTCTCCGGAAAAGAAGAGGAACGTGACCAGGATATCGCCGCCCACTACGGTGTTATCCTAGCTGCCATTGGGGCAGGCCGCGCCGAGTTGGTCCGGCTTCATCGAACTCGGCAGATCGATGATGAAACACTGCACGATCTTGAGCGCGACCTCGACCTTGAGGAAATGGTAGCAATTGCTGCGAAGAGCTAACCGCCGCTTATCGTGCACTCTTGAAGTTTGCTCCAGAAGCAGGGAAGGGGGATATGCCGCCGGTGCTCGCTTCTGCCTCCCTTGGTCGCTCTGTTCTCGATCAAGAGGGTCAGCTTCGGGAGGCGATTAGGGCTTGACGTTGGCGTCCCGAATGACGTCACGCCACTTCTTTGTCTCTTCGGTGACGAACTGCGCGAGATCGGCCGCAGGTCCCGCGGCTGGCTCGGCGCCCAGGTCACGCAGCCGCTTCTGCACATCAGGCTGCGCCCAGATTTCCCGCACTGCCGCATTCAACTGGCCGATCACGGGCTGCGGCGTTTGTGCTGGCGCGAAGAGCGCTGTCCAGCTCTGCACGTCAAATCCGGGCAGCCTTTCCGCGACAGTGGGCAGTTCAGGGGCAGCCGCCAGCCGCGTCTCGCTGGTCACCGCGATCGCACGCACCTGCCCACTCTGCACAAAGGGCAACATGGTCAGGGGCGCGTCAAAGGTCATCTGGATCTGGCCGGAGATAAGATCGTTCATCATAGGACCCGAGCCGCGGTAGGGCACGTGCTCCATGACCTCCGCCCCCGTGCGCAGCTTGAACATCTCGCCGGCCAGGTGCAGGGAGGTGCCGATGCCGGACGAGCCAAAACCCAGAAGGCCACGCCCCTGCTTCGCATAGGCCAGCAGTTCGTCCAGGCTCTGCACCGGAAGAGAGGGATTTACGGCGAGCACCAGCGGCTGGCGGATCAGCAGTGCGACGGGCGCGAAATCCTTCATGTGGTCATAGGGCACCTTCGGCTGCAGAACGGGAATGATCGCATGGGTCGCGATGGTCCCGACGGTCAGCGAATAGCCATCCGGCTCGGCGCGCGCTCCAGCCTCGGCGCCGATGATTCCACCAGCGCCGGTCCGGTTCTCCACCACAGCGCTCTGGCCAAGTGTCCGGGTCAGGCCCTCGGCGAGGATGCGTGCCACGACATCCGATTGCCCGCCAGCGGCGTAAGGCACGATCAGCCGAAGCGGCCGGTTTGGATAGGTAGCCTGCGCGGAGACATGCCGGGCGGTCATCGCACCGGCCAAGCCGATCATGGCGCTACGTCGGCTGAGCAACATGGATCACTCCTTCCCCTGAATGATGCTTCGGAACGGCGGGCCGTACGCCTTCGTGAGCAGAAGGAACGAGGACGCACCGGCATCGTCGGCGTTTCTTGCTCCCCGGCCCGCCAGACGAACGGAGCGAGGTTGATACTGAAAATTTGTATGATAACCTGTGCAATATGGTCAACCCCGGGCAGACCCACCGAATCCCGCACCTGGTCAGCACCGTCGCCGAGCGGCTGCGGCGCGAGATCCGCAACAAGCACGCCGTGGGCGGTAAGCTGGCGACTGAGGCCGCCCTCGCGGAGCGCTTCGGCATCAGCCGCACGGTGGTGCGGGAGGCAATCGCCACCCTGCGCAGCGAGGGGCTTCTGGAAACGCGCCAGGGGTCCGGGATCTATGTTGCCCGCACCAGCGCGGAACCGATCTTCCGGCTGACGCGCGCCGCGGCGCGTGAGCAGCATCTCCGATCCGTCTATGAGCTCCGCTTCGGGCTGGAGGTCGCCTCAGCCGGGCTGGCGGCCATCCACCGCACCACGACCGATTTGCGGGCCCTTGGCCGGGAACTGGAAGCCATGACACAGCCCGAGACCCGCCCCGCGGCGGACCTCCGCTTCCATGCCGGCATTGCCGCGGCGACGCGGAACGAGCACTACAAGGGCCTGATCTCGCTGTTGGCCAAGGAATTGTCAGGACTGATCCGGGATGCCAATAGCGGCGCGGGAGACTATCTCACCCCGCCGGCCGATGTGCTGCTGGCCGAGCATCATGATATCCATGACGCCATCGTCCGGGCTGACCCGGAGGCCGCGCGGGTCGCGATGATGATGCACCTCAGCAACTCGGCGAAGCGCTTTGGCATCGAGATCCGCGGCTTCGGCGGTCGGGAAAGTGGCATGGCTCCGGTACCATCCTCCGCAGCCGGGACATAGCGCACACCATGGCGCGTCGGCTTCCCCGTGTTCCAGACCAGGCAGGCAGCATGAGCAACTCCCATTCCGCTTCTGCAGTATTGGATGTGCCGAGCCCCGCGACTGTACAGCCACGCCGCACTCCCCGACGCCTGCGCCGGATCTTTGCGCTGGAGGATCTGGAGCCGGCTGCCAGGCGCCTGCTGCCCAAGCCTATCTTTGGCTATGTCGCGGGCGCTGCGGAAACTAACGCCTCGCTGACGGACAACCGTCGCGTTTTCGACGAGATCCAATTCCTGCCCCATATGCTGGTCAATGTCTCCAGCCGCACGCTCGGCTGCGAGGTGATGGGAGCACGCTATGCCCTGCCATTCGGCATTGCGCCGATGGGGGTTTCCGCCCTGACAGGATATCGTGGCGATCTGGCTCTTGCCCGCTCGGCGCAGCGCGCCGGCATCCCGATGATCATTAGCGCAGCCTCGCTGATCGCGCTCGAGGAAATCGCGCAGGCGGCGCCGGATGCTTGGTATCAGGCCTATCTGTCCGGCGACCGCACGGAAACCGCGGCACTGATCGAGCGCGTGGCCGCCGCCGGTATACAGACCTTCGTGATCACCGCCGACAGCGCTGTCGTGCCCAGCCGGGAGAACAATCTGCGCACCGGCTACCGCACGCCGATCCGGCCGGACTGGGCCCTGTTCTGGAACGGGATCACCCATCCGTCCTGGTCAATCGGTACCTTCCTCAGGACCTTCTTACAGCACGGCATACCTCATTTCGAGAATGCAGGGCCGGGGCGCGGGGCACCGCTGCTGTCACGTCAGGCGGTGCGCGACTTCTCGGGGCGCGAGTTCCTGGACTGGGATGTCGTGCGCTTCGTCCGGTCACGTTGGCAGGGCCGCCTCGTCATCAAAGGGCTCTTGCACCCGCAGGATGTCGCGCGCGCCCGGGAGATTGGCGCTGATGGCGTGATCCTTTCCAACCACGGCGGGCGGCAGCTCGATGGAGCATTGTCGCCGATGCGGGCCCTGCCGGCTGCCGTGGCACAGGCAGGCGATATGGTCATTATGATCGACAGTGGCTTCCGGCGCGGCACCGATATTCTCAAGGCACTAGGTCTTGGCGCCCGCTTCGTCTTCATTGGTCGCCCCTTCAATTATGCGGCCGCCCTCGCGGGTGAAGCAGGCGTCGACCATGCCATCGAACTGCTCCGGGCGCAGTTGCAGGCGAACCTCGGAATGCTGGGCCTGCTCAGTCCCAGTGACATGGCTCCGGACCTCCTGTTCCTGCAGAATTTCAAGGCCGTCAGACACCGATGAGGATGAGTCGCTCACGCTAGGCGAACCTATGGCCGATGAGGAACGGTCTCGGCAGTGATAGCCAGTCGCAGCAAGCGCTATCACCACGGCCAGTCTGCACATCGGTGAGGGAGCCCTATCCACCCTCATCCGCGGCTATCGGGCTGATGCCTGCCTGATCCCGGAATCGACCGGCCAGAGGCTATGGCGCAGCCATACCGGCACATTGTGGTTCCGCCTGCGGGTGCGCGGCCGGCCGGTCCACGCGTCGGTTACCCAGCAGGGCTCCAACGCCATCTTCTCCGCTACCTCGCTCATCCCGGTGCTGAAGGCGTATACGGCGGAGCTGAACAAGCCGGCCGCCTCCCACCCCTGGTACTGCGACGTGCCAGACCCGATTAAATTCAATGTCGGCGTCATCAAGGGCGGCGACTGGACCGGCTCCACCCCCGCCTGGTGCGAGATGGATTGCAGGATCAGCATTCTTCCCGGCACCTCGGTGGAGGAAGCCCGCCGTGGGGTGGAACGCTGCATCGCCGAGGCCGCTAGCCAGGATCCCACTCTGTCCAAAGATCCGCCCCAGATCATCTGGCACGGCCATACCTCAGACCCCTATGTGTTGGAGCCGGGCTCGGAGGCTGAGGCGGCGCTGGCCGCGGCGCATGAGAGCGTATTAGGCCGCCCCTTCGAGAGCTTCTGCACCACCGCCATGGCAGACACCCGTTTCTATGGCCTTTACTACGGCATTCCAGCGCTGTGCTACGGCAGTTCCGGCGAGGGCGCGCATGCCTTCGATGAGCGCGCCAACCTTGCTGCCCTAAAGGAAACAACGCTCACCATCGCGACCTTCGTTGCGAAGTGGTGCGGCCTGCGTAAGGCCAGCTGATGCGGTCGGGCAGATGCCGAAGGTGGACATCTGCCCGCCCCCTGCGGACCCTCTGGCCATGCGGACACCTTCTGTCATTGGGCAGTGGATGGTCAACGCAGGTATCGTCTGGTCGTGGATCTTGCGGGTGTGGCCGCCGCGGCTGATGCCGAGCCCAGGGCCTTCTGCCCCCTTTGCCGCCGGTGGCACAACGATGCGCCTTCACATGAGTGCTGTCGAGCAGCAGCTCAGCGGCTGGACCACCCGCGGCAGCCAGCGCCTCGGTGGCCTTGCGGCTGAGGCTTGCCCTGCGCACCACCTCCTCGACCGAGGCAAAGGGCGAGCCATTGCCGGCCTGCCGCGCCTTGACCAGGCGCTCGGCCTCCGCCTGGGCCAGCCCCGCCGCCTGCCGCAGGCCGAGGCGCAGGGCCAGCCCCTCGGCGCTGTCCGCCTCCGGCTCCAGCGTGCAGTCCCAGTCGCTGCGGTTGACGTCCACCGGCCGCACCGCGACGCCATGCTCCTTGGCGTCGCGCACGATCTGCGCCGGGGCGTAGAAGCCCATCGGCTGGCTGTTCAGCAGGGCTGCGGCGACCACCGCCGGGTGG
>JAPJRA010000343.1:0-1470 GCA_030824835.1 Geminicoccaceae bacterium
GGTCGAGGGCAGGTCACCCTTGGCAGCCGCGCGCTGGTAGGCGAGGAAGTCCTGCTCCGACATGTCGAAGCTGAGATAGATCGGGTCCAGCTGGACGATCGTGGTCAAGACCAGTGCGTCGTCCACCAGATTGCCGATGTCGGCGCGCCGGTCCGAGACGCGGCCGGCAAATGGTGCGGTGATCCGGGTGAAGCCCAGATTTAGCTCCGCATCGCGGGCCTGGGCCTTGGCTTGGTCGACATTGGCGCCGGCCTCGCTCAACTCGGCATCGCGTTGGTCGAGCGTTGCCTTCGCAATGGCGGATGTGCTGACCAGCTTGGCGGCACGATCCTGGTCGAGCTGCGCCAACCGGAGCTGCGCTTCCGCCAGCTCGATCTGGGCTTTTGTACGGTCCAGTGCCGCCTCATACGGGCGCGGGTCGATCGTGAACAACGCTTGCCCGGCCTCGACGTTCTGGCCGTCCGTGAAGCCGATCTCCTGCAGGTAGCCTGGCACCCGCGCCTTGATCGACACCGCCTGCACCGGCTCGAACCGACCGGTGAACTCGTCCCACTCGGTCAATCGGCGGACTAACGGCTTGGCAACCGTCACCTCGGGCGGCGGCGCGGCGCCCGCGGCCTTGGCACTGGATTCCTCGGCATTGTCGCAGGCAGCCAGCACCAGCAGGCCGGCAATCAGGAGCACCGGACGTACCCGCCAGCTTCCGCAGGGTTCACTGGTCATGTCGTTCCCTCGCTTCTGTCGCACTGCAGCAAATGGCCGGCGTAGACCGATCGGTCAACCGCCGTCTGCCTGCGGTCCAGCGTGAAGGGGGCATGTCCGGCGCGTGTGACGGCCGTCACAGACTCGGTGCAGCAGGCAGTGCAGCCGGCCTGGGTCCGCCGGTCGCCCAGTCGAGCAACTCGACGGTATGCACGATCGGAATCGTGGTGCCGGAGCCGATCTGCGTGATGCAGCCGACATTGCCGGTAGCGATGACGTCCGGCCGTGTGCGCTCGATGTTGGCCACCTTGCGGTCGCGCAGGCGGCGCGCGATCTCGGGCTGCAGGATGTTGTAGGTTCCAGCTGAGCCGCAGCAGAGGTGCCCCTCCGGCACGTCCTTCACCGTGAAGCCGGCGTCGGTCAGCAACTTCTTGGGCAGCGTGGTGATCTTCTGTCCGTGCTGCATCGAGCAGGCCGAGTGGTAGGCGACGACGAGGTCGGTATCATTGGTGGCGGCCGGCAACCCCAGATCGCTCAGGAACTCCGTGACATCCTTGGTCAGGGCGGCGATCCGTGCGGCTTTCTCGGCGTAGGCGGAGTCCTCGCGCAGCATGTGGCCGTAGTCCTTCACCGTCGTGCCGCAGCCCGAGGCGTTGATGATCACGGCGTCGAGACCGCCTCGCTCGCTTTCCGCAATCCAGGCGTCGATGTTGGCCTTGGCGAACGCCAGTGCGGCATGCTCATTGCCCATATGGTGGGTGAGGGCGC
>JAPJRA010000343.1:1480-5054 GCA_030824835.1 Geminicoccaceae bacterium
CCCTTGGGCACCACGAGCTCGACCCCGAGTCGGGTGAGCAGCCGCATCGTGGCTTCGTTGATCTGCGGCGCGATGACCTGCTGGGCGCAACCCGTGAGCATCGCCACGCGAGCCCGGCGCTGCCCCTGTGCCTGGAAAGTCTGCGGCCGATCGACCGCCGACGGGGCCGGCAGCGCGCGCGGCGCCAGTTCGAGCATCGTCCTCAACCGTGCCGGCAACAGACCGGCGAACGGCCGGGCGAACGCCGCACCGAGCAGGGAAAGCCGAAACAGAGCCGGATAGGGCAGCGTACGCTGCAGCAGCCAGCGGTTCAGGCGATCGGCAAGGGGGCGCCGGAAGTGCTTCTCGATATAGGCCCGGCCGTGATCCACCAGATGCATGTAATGCACGCCCGAGGGGCAGGTGGTCATGCAGGAGAGGCAGGAGAGGCAGCGGTCGACGTGCTTGACGGTCTCGGCCGCCGGCGGCTGGCCACTCTCCAGCATCTGCTTCATCAGGTAGATACGCCCGCGCGGGCTATCGAGCTCGTCGCCCAGCAGCACGTAGGTCGGGCAGGTCGCGGTGCAGAACCCGCAATGCACGCAGGTCCGCAGGATCTTCTCGCTCGTCCGGGTGTCGGGGTCCTTCAGCTGCTCGGTGGTGAAGGTCGTCTGCATGACTGTCGCCTCTTCCTGCCCTGCATCCTCATATCGCGCCCGGAGGCACCTGTCCCGGCGCTTGCACCACGGGCCGAGGTCGCATTCGCGACGAGAGGTGTCGGCAAGGCTCTTGCATGGACCGGGGCCGCGCGGCCTTATGGCGCCACCCCGGCCGTGACGGCACCAACGGTTTCTCGGAGACCACCATGCGACGTAACGCTTCCATTGGGTTCGGCCTGATCGCTGCCGCGGCCCTGGCCAGCAGCCCGGCCGCCGCGCACACGCTCGGCGCACAGGGTGGCGGTTTCGCCGCCGGCTTCAGCCATCCTCTGACCGGTTTCGACCACCTCCTGGCGATGGTGGGCGTCGGGCTGTGGGCGGCTCAGCTCGGTGGTCGCGCCATCTGGCAGGTTCCGGCGGCGTTCGTGGCGGCCCTGGCGGTGGGCGCCGGGCTCGCGGGCGCCGGTATCGCTCTGCCGGCCGTCGAGCCTGGGATCATGGCCTCGCTGCTCGCCCTGGGTCTGTTGATCGCCTTCGCGGTGCGGCTGCCGAGCGTGGCCGGCATGGGGATCGTGGCGCTGTTTGCGCTGTTCCACGGCCACGCCCACGGGGTGGAGATGCCGGCGGCGGCCCATCCGCTGCTCTATGGCCTGGGCTTCGCGCTGGCTTCGGTGCTGCTCCACGTGGCCGGGCTCGGCCTGGGCATGGCCGCCGGGCGCTTCTCCGCTCCGGTCGTAACCCGGCTGGCCGGCGCCGCCATGGCGACCACGGGCCTTTGGGCGCTGCTCGCGGCCATCTGACCGGGCGTCGCTTCTCGGCCGCCGGGCGCCACGGCATGGGCCGTCGCTGCCTGGCGGCCACGCTGCCATGACACGTCGCGGCTTCAGCAGGCGCGGGTGGATCGCGTGGCGCCTGACCTGCGGCCGTCGGTGTGGACTTGCGATCGATGAGCAATGCCAATGCGGGCGGACTGCTGACGCCGCAGGATCTGAAGAAGCTCGCCGAGGAAGCCGAGAACGCGAGGCTGCAGGAGCTGCAGGAGCTGCTGGCGCGGCGACGCAAGGAGGCGGAAGAGGCCGCTGCGGCCGAGCGCGCCTCCATGGAACGCGGGCTCGACACCGGACCCAAGGCCCTGGAATGGCTGAACAAACAGGTCCGCCATGCGGTGGAGCAGGGCCGTACCGAGGTGTCGCTGCTAACGTTTCCGGCTCGGTTCTGCGTCGATCATGGACGGGCCATCAAAAATTTCGATCCCGACTGGGCAGACTCGCTGACCGGCGTGGCATTGCGGGCGTATCAGGCGTTCGATCACCACCTGAAGCCGTTGGGTTACAAGCTGCGCGCCCAGGTGCTCACCTATCCCGATGGCAATCTCGTTGACGTTGGCCTGTTCCTAAGCTGGTGACGGTGCTCCGGGTCAGGCGGCGTAAGGCTGGCTGCGACCGCGCAGCATGTCGGCCTCGTGGTTGCTGATATGGACGTAGCGCCGCCCGCAATATTTGCAGACGGCCTGACCGTCCCGTTCCAGCGTGATGAACTCCACCGGATGACCGAGCGGGCCGTTGCCGCCGTCGCAGCGGACGTGCATCGCGTCGGTGATCACGACTTCGCGGTCGTCGACCAGAAGAACTTCCTCGCTCGCCATCCACTGCTCCGCTAGTTGTCGACGCCGTCGGTTCCTACGCTACCTGGGCGGATATCTCCCTGCCATGAGCCTGTCGACCCTGCAACGCCCTCGGCCGGCGCGCGACGAGATGCCCGCGGCCGCCGTGCAACTCGAAGGTCTGACCAAGGTCTATGCCGGCTCGCATGGACAGCCGCCGAAACGGGCGCTGGACGGGGTCGATCTGGTCATCCCGCGCGGCTCGTTCTTCGCCCTGCTGGGGCCCAACGGTGCAGGCAAGTCGACCCTGATCAACATCCTGGCGGGCTTGGTGGTGAAGACCGCCGGCACGGCCCGGGTGTTTGGGGTCGACATCGACGCGAAGCCGCGGCGCGCTCGACGGGTCATCGGCGTGGTGCCGCAGGAGCTCAATCTCGACGCCTTCTTCACGCCGCGGGAGACGTTGGAGATCCAGGCGGGCCTCTACGGCGTTCCTCCTGCCGAGCGGCAGACCGACGCGTTGCTGGCGGCCGTGGGTCTCAGCGACAAGGCCGACGCCTATTCGCGCTCGCTTTCGGGCGGCATGCGCCGCCGGCTTCTCGTCGCCAAGGCGCTGGTGCATCGGCCGCCGGTGGTGATCCTCGATGAGCCTACGGCAGGGGTCGACGTCGAGCTGCGCCGGTCGCTGTGGGCTTACATGCAGGAGCTCAACCGCGGCGGCGTCACGGTCGTGCTCACCACGCACTATCTGGAGGAGGCGGAAGAGCTCTGCGACCGGATCGCCATCATCGACCAGGGTCGGGTCGTCGCCTGCGACCGCAAGGAGACTTTACTCCGCCAACTCGACGAGAAGGAACTCAAGATCACCCTGGCGAGCCCGCCGGACGTCCTGCCGCCGGCGCTGGCCGAACTGGGGGCTGTGCTGGATGCGCAAGGCCGCCTCGTCATCCGCTACCGGCCGACGCAGATGCAGATCGCGCAGATCCTGGACGCGGTCCGTGCCGTCGACCTTCGCATCGCCGACCTCGCCACTCGCGAGGCGGATCTCGAGGAGCTGTTCCTGCGTCTCACCGCCCATCCAGCTCCGACCGACGACGGGCTTTGACCTGGGCCGGCAATCGTCTATAGAGAGTGCGCACGCGCCCGTAGCTCAGTTGGATAGAGCGCAAGCCTCCGGAGCTTGAGGTCAGAGGTTCGAGTCCTCTCGGGCGCGCCAATCTTTTCACGGCATCGATTGCACTAGACCGCGCTGCGCGCCGCTAGCGTCATGCCGCTTCCTGCCAAGCCGGATAGGTCGAATATCCTTGCGCGCCGCCGCCGAACAGCGTTGCAC
>JAPJRA010000344.1 GCA_030824835.1 Geminicoccaceae bacterium
GTGGGGGCGCAGGAGGGCATCACCTTCGCTTTCGGCGCCATCGATGCCCAGCCGAACACCTTGGCGGCCCATGCACTGGTTCTGAGCGCGGCCAGGCTGGGGCGCGGCAATGCGGCAGCGGCAGCGGCAGCCTTGTTTCGCGCCTTCTTCGTCGAGGGCATCGACATCGGTCGGGTGGACAGGCTGATCGAGGTCGCGAGCCGGGTTGGCCTCGACCCGCGCAGCGTCGAAGGGCTCACCTCCGAGGCGGCGTTGGAGGGTATCGCCTTCGCACACGAGCAGGCCCACGCGCTTGGTGTCTCAGGCGTTCCCGTCTGCCGCTTCGGCGATGATCACGTCATTGCCGGCGCGCAACCGGCAGAGGTGCTGGAAGCCCTTTTGGACCTCGAGATCTATAGCCATGATGCGATGCCCGAGAACACGCCGCTCAGGGGCGCCAGGCCTCATAGTCGCCCGTAGCCTTGGCGCGCTGGCCGCCCCGCTGCACATGCCCCGCCGGTACGTAAGCTTGCGGGGTGCCGCTCAGGTTGGGCTGATGCTCCTTTTCCCACCGCTTGGTCACGGCCGGCTGCTCGCTCGGTGTTTTCTCACGTGACCGGCCGAGCCAGCCGTGCCATCCCGGCGGCACCATGCTGCCATCGAGTTCGACGTCGCCTGCATAGACCACCCAGCGACGCTCGGTCCGCCAGTCCTTGGCGCCCCGCTCGCGGTAGTAGCGATTGCCGGCGGCGTCCTCACCGACCAGCTCGCCGTGGCGGCGGGTGAACAGATAGGTGCCTAGATTGTTCGAGCGTAGCCATTTCAACACAGTGCGAGCTCCGGCTGCCTTGGCCGCCTAGTAGAGCCATTGCCACGGGCCTGTCCAGGCCTGCGCGCCGCGCCATTGGTCACAGCAGCGCAGGCTGTGGATAAGGCGGTAATTCTGTGGGTGTTTTGCGTATCCATCCTTATTTATCACGGCTTATTTGCTTGATCTTGTCTCTTTCGGCAGCCGCCCGCTGACCTCGGCCTAGCCCATGCCGGCCATGCGTTTTCAGGCTCTGCGCATGCGGTGCCGCCATTGATCATACTGGATGATTATCATCAGCATACACTTAGCTAGGCCCTGATTCTTCGGCCCCTGGCACACAGCCGGTTTGTCGATCTCGCGGTCTCGCGAATGCCGCACGCAACAAGTTGTGGACGTTGGGCGCCGCATGCACTAAATATGGTGTCGAAGTTGGAATTCGCTCTGTGATCTTGGGCCGCGCCGGCCGATAGGCCGGAAGCGAACATTCATCCCACCCTGTGGAACCTGTGGACAACGCGGGCGCTGTGATTGCGGCAGCGGCATGGTTGGGATAAAGTAAGGGTTGAGTTGATCCGAATCAGCCCATCGCTGACTCCGTTGCCCGCGGAGTCTTTGGGCAGCAAAATCGGTTTGACGAACAAGACGAGAACGTTCTAATGTTAGGAAGGAGGAGAAGAGTGCGACTAGCGATCCAAAGACGCTTCACACGGTCAGGTGAATCGCCCTATGCGGCGATCCAATTCCGGCTGTCGTCGAGCGAAATCCGCAGCCCGGACGGCTCGGTCGTGTTCAGGCTCGATCAGCTCGAAGCCCCCGCCGCGTGGTCGCAGGTCGCCGTCGACGTTCTGGCACAGAAGTATTTCCGTAAGGCCGGTGTTCCCAGCCGTCTGAAGGCCGTGCGTGAGAAAGGCGTCCCAGCGTGGCTTTGCCGTCGCGTTGCCGACGAGCGGGCTCTGGCAGAACTGCCCGAGGCCGAGCGCTATGGCAGCGAGACCAGCGCCTCGCAGGTTTTCGATCGCTTGGCGGGAACGTGGACCTACTGGGGCTGGAAGAACGGCTATTTCGCCGCCGAGGAGGATGCTCGGGCATTCTTCGACGAGCATCGGTACATGCTGGCCATGCAGATGGCAGCGCCGAATTCGCCGCAGTGGTTCAACACCGGGCTCCATTGGGCCTATGGCATCGACGGCCCGGCGCAGGGGCATTTCTACGTCGACGAAGCCACCGGCCAGGTCGTTCCGTCGGCCTCGTCCTATGAGCGCCCGCAGCCGCACGCCTGCTTCATCCAGAGCATCAAGGACGATCTCGTCAACGATGGCGGGATCATGGATCTGTGGGTGCGCGAGGCACGCCTGTTCAAGTACGGCTCCGGCACCGGCACCAACTTCTCCAGCCTGCGCGCCGAAGGTGAGCGGCTGTCGGGCGGCGGCAAAAGCTCGGGCCTGATGAGCTTCCTCAAGATCGGCGACCGCGCTGCCGGGGCCATCAAGTCGGGTGGCACCACGCGGCGCGCCGCCAAGATGGTGATCGTCAACGCCGATCATCCGGATATTGAGGCGTTCACCGACTGGAAGGTGATCGAGGAGCAGAAGGTGGCTGCCTTGGTGGCGGGCTCGCGGCTGTTCAAGCAGCATGCCGGCACCATCATGGCCGCGTGCCATGACACCAGCTATGCCGGCGCCAACCGCTTCGATCCGAAGGAGAACGCGGCGCTGAAGAAGGCGGTGCGCGAAGCCCGGCGGGCGCTGCTGCCGGAAGGGGCGATCCAGCAGGTCATCCTCTATGCGAGCCAGGGTTACACCGCGCTCGAGATCCAGACCTACGCCGCCGACTGGGACAGCGACGCCTACCTCACGGTTTCCGGGCAGAACTCGAACAACACGGTCCGGGTCGACGACGACTTCATGGCGGCGGTGCTGGAGAAGCGCGACTGGCCGCTGCGGCGCCGCACGGACGGCAAGGTCGCCAAGACCCTGAAGGCCGACGAGCTTTGGGGCAAGCTCGCCAACGCCGCCTGGGCCAGTGCCGACCCGGGTATCCAGTACGACACCACGATCAACGACTGGCACACCTGCCCGGTGTCGGGGCGCATCAACGCCTCCAACCCGTGCTCCGAGTACATGTTCCTCGACGACACGGCGTGCAATCTTGCGTCCTTGAACCTGATGTGCTTCAGGCGCGACGACGGCACGCTGGCGGTGGACGAATTCGTGCACGCGGTCCGGCTGTGGACCGTCGTGCTCGAGATCTCCGTGCTCATGGCACAGTTCCCGGCGGCCAAGATCGCCGAGCTGTCCTATCGGTTCCGAACGCTGGGCCTGGGCTACGCCAATCTCGGCGGCCTGCTGATGGCCTGCGGCCTGCCCTACGACAGCGAGCACGGCCGCGCCTATGGGGCCGCGATCACCGCGCTGATGACGGGCACGGCCTATAAGGTGTCGGCCGAGATGGCCGAGGTGCAGGGTCCGTTCCCCGGCTATGCGGAAAACCGTGAGCACGTGTTGCGCGTCCTGCGCAACCACCGCCGCGCGGCGGTGAGCGAGACCACGGGCTACGAGCAGCTGCATACCCTGCCCGTCCCGCTCGATGCCGCGAGCTGTGCCGATCAGGCCCTGGTTACGGCGGCACGTGCGGCCTGGGACGATGCGCTGGCGATGGCCGAGCAGCATGGCATTCGCAACGCCCAGGTCAGCGTGATCGCCCCCACCGGGACGATCGGTCTGGTGATGGACTGCGACACGACCGGCATCGAGCCCGACTTCGCGCTGGTCAAGTTCAAGAAGCTCGCCGGCGGTGGCTACTTCAAGATCATCAACCGCATGGTGCCACAGGCGCTCGAGACGCTGGGCTACAACCAGGCGCAGATCGACGATATCGGCCGTTACGCCGTCGGCCACGGGACGCTCGAGGGCGCGCCGTTCATCAATCACGCGACACTGCGGGCCAAGGGCTTCACCGACGAGGTGCTGGCGAAGCTCGACGCGATGCTACCTACCGCGTTCGACATCAAGTACGTCTTCAACCGGTTCACGTTGGGTGACAGCGTCCTCAAGGACGGGCTCGGCTTCACCGAGGCGCAGATCGAGGATCCGGCGTTCGACCTGTTCAAGACGCTGGGCTTCGCGCGCGGTGAGGTGGAGGCCGCCAACATCTACTGCTGCGGCGCCATGACGGTCGAGGGAGCGCCGCATCTGCAGGAGGCGCATCTGGCGGTGTTCGACTGTGCCAATCCCTGCGGCCGTACCGGCAGGCGCTACCTCTCGGTCGACAGCCACATCCGTATGATGGCGGCGGCACAACCCTTCATCTCCGGTGCCATCTCGAAGACCATCAACATGCCGGCGCATGCGAGCGTGAAGGATTGCGAGGCCGCCTATCTCGAGGGATGGCGCCTGGGGCTCAAGGCGCTGGCGCTGTACCGCGATGGCTCCAAGCTCAGCCAGCCGCTGGCCTCGATGCTGCCGAACGATCTCGATGACGACGAGGAGTTGGCCGAGCTGCCGCAGATGCAGCGGGTGGTCGAGGTCACGGAACGGATCGTCGAGCGCTGGGTGCACGAGCGGCGCAAGCTGCCCAGCCGCCGCAAAGGCTACACCCAGAAGGCGGTGGTCGGCGGGCACAAGCTCTACCTGCGCACCGGCGAGTATGAGGACGGCACGCTCGGCGAGATCTTCGTCGACATGCACAAAGAAGGGGCCGCCTTCCGCTCGCTGATGAACAGCTTTGCGATCGCGATTTCGATCGGGCTCCAATACGGCGTGCCGCTCGAGGAGTTCGTCGAGGCGTTCTCCTACACCCGCTTCGACCCTTCGGGCGTGGTACAGGGCAACGATACCATCAAGATGGCGACCTCGGTCCTGGACTATATCTTCCGCGAGCTCGCGATCTCCTACCTGGAGCGGACCGATCTCGCCAATGTCGAGCCCTCAGATATGCGTCACGACGCCCTTGGCAAAGGCGTGGCGGAGGGCGACATGGGAACCGAGGCGGTACGTCACATCGCCTCCACCGGCTTCGTCCGCGGCAATCTTCGCCTGCTTGCGGGCGGCGGTGCGACGGGTGAGGGAATGGTGGCCAAGAGATCCGGCTCGTCCGGCGGCTCGACCATGGTGGTGTCGGAGCCCACGACGAGCGGTACGAACAGCCGTGCGGCGCAGGTGCACATGGCCCGACTCAAGGGCTATGTCGGTGATTCCTGCTCCGCTTGCGGCAACTTCACGCTGGTGCGGAACGGCACCTGCCTGAAATG
>JAPJRA010000345.1 GCA_030824835.1 Geminicoccaceae bacterium
GAAGGCGCTTTCATCATCAAGGGCGGAGTGACGCAGTAATGGCCGATGCAATCGTCAAGGTCGTGAACAATCGACCTGTGGTGCAAGTCGCGGGAGTGCCGACGTCGCTGCTGGCCGAGGCTCAACAAGCCGCACAGATGGCGCAGCAATATGCCGAACGCACGGGTGCCGGGCTGGCGACAAAAGCCGTGGCTACGAAGGCCGACCTCGCCTCGGTTCCAGCCCCTGCACTTCGCGACAGCGTGTTGGTGACAAGTGATCCTGCAGGGGATGTGGCGAACGGGAATGGCGTTTATTCGTGGAACGGGTCGGGCTGGGTCTGGATCACACCGCGAGTCGATCCCGGCATACAGACCCAGATCGACGACATCCGTGACTCTATGGATGTATCGAAGACCTATCTACGGCCAGCAGGATCATCGCTGAAATCGGGGAACAGGGCACCATCAAACACGCGCGTGATTGCCGAAAGCATTACCCGCGATGGGGTTCTCAAGAAGCTCCGCATTTATTGGGCGGGCGGCCAGGCCGGGGGAGAGGTCCGCTTTCGAATCTTTGAACGAGTGTCTGGATCGGGGCCGCTTTCGGTTGGCGATCAACTGGTGAAATCCGGCGAAGATATTGTCCTCTCGCTCGGTCTTTCCGGCTGGCAGACCTTTTCGGTCAATCGAGCGGTAAGAGCGGGACAGTTCTTCGGCTGGTATGCGACGCCCGAAAGCGGGATACCCAACCTTTCGCCCGTGTCTGGGCAGGTGGATGCCGTGGGCTTTGCTAGTGTTGCTGGAGACTATTCAGCTCTCACCATTGCCTCAATAAGCTCACCAACAACCTATCTTGTTGGCATGGATGTGGTGTCCAGAGTTGTCACAGCCGAGGCTCTGGATGAAACGCGCCAGAAGGTCAATAATCTGGAGGAATCTGGACCTTTCTACACGGAGATCGAGTCTCTCCCACGCCCATCGCCGGGGCGGCAAGGCGTGGTGGAGAGTGTCGGGCCTGTATGGTCGGACGGAGCGGCGTGGCTTCGGGTGGCCGATAACCGGCCGGTTGACACGCCTTGGAACCGCATTGCGGCCTTGGCGGCGTCAGACGGCTGGGAGGCTGTCTACGACCCTGGCAATGCTTGGCATAGGGATCAGACCGGCGGCAATGTCACGCGCCTTTACGACGCGCGCGGAATAATGCCAGACTTCGCTGCGGTAGGTGTCGGCCCGACGCTCTCGGAGATGGGGGGGCTGACGACGTTAAGCATGGGCGCTGGGAGCGCTACCACGCTTAGAACGGCCGCCTTCGCGTCGCAGTTGAACGGCCCTTATACGGTTATGTTCGCAGCTCGCGCTTCCGACCCCGCGATCAATCAGGTGGCGGTTGATGGCATTAAATTCGAGCAACGCGTAGCCGCACTTCTCACAGGCGGGAACTACAGGATGCTCACCAGCGGGGCTGAGCAAGGTGCTGTCCCTGCCGATGGGGCGGCGCATATTTGGACCATGTCTGTTGATGCTAGTGGGGATCGGCTCCGCATTGACCACAACACGGTCGTTTCGGCGCCTCCTACCGCGCCCAGGGCCCTCACTGGCTTGACACTCGGAGATCGCTACGCGGCGGACGGGCGATATTTTAGAGGGCAACTAGGGCCGCTGCTGGTCTATCGGGGAAACCTGCCGGACGATGCGCGCATCCGTATGACCAAGCTTCTCATGGAGCTTGCAGAGATCGACCTGCCGCCTCTCTCAATCACCAGCCCGTCCTCTATCTCGATGGATGAGAACGGAGTTTATTTTGACAAAGACCCCGACACCAAGCGTAATCCGGCATCCGTAACGAAGATGCTGTCGCTTCTGACGGCCTGGGAATATATCGAGGACCCAGACGCCGTCGTCACGGTCATTTCCGAAGACATCATCCACAATATCGACAATAGCCCTATGCTACAGTCAGGTGACCAGATAACGATCCGAAATCTGATGTATATGGCGATGCTGCCGTCGTCGAATAATGCAGTGACGGCGATAGCGAGGATTGCTGGCGAGGCTATGCCTGGCGCTGATGCGCCCTTGGTCAAGTTCGTCGGCGCAATGGCTGTCAAGGCAGCGGACTTGGGCATGTCGGGGTCTAGTTGGCCGACGCCTAGCGGGTTGGGGAGAGTAAGTGCTTCTGCGCGCGACTGCGCCAAGCTCGCCTTGGCCTACGCAGCCGTGCCCGAGTTGGCGGATATTGGCGCAACCATGAGCCGGAACATCGAAATCACGGGAGCAAACGCCCGGTCTTTCGCGATCACACACACGGCTGCGGCCGCTAATCTTCCTAATCTGGTCTGCGCAAAAACCGGCACGGGCGACAGCAAATTCACGTTGGCGGCGGTCTGTTTGGTCGGGGGAAAACCCTGCGCCTTCGTGGCTCTCGCCAATGCGACGGTCGCAGGTCGCAACGCGGACGTGCTCCGAATGGCCGAAAGGCGCATTTGGGAGTCGGCATGAACCGGCGCTATGCTGGACGCCCCTAAGGTTGGCCGCTGAGGAATGCGCAACTACCCATGCGGGGATGTCCATTCTTGGGAGGGGTGGGAATGAACCTGATTAGCGCTTTGCGGGGATGGGGTGTGCCAGCCCTCTTGGAGTTGCCTCGGAGGGCGGTCGATCTGGCCGGGGCTGCCCCACCCGTTACCGCGGTGGCGACCATATCAACTCGCCTTTCTGACGGGGCGGTGCTGGCCCAGAAGAACGGCCACGCGCAGTATCCGATCGCGTCGATCACAAAACTTCTTACGGCGATCATAGTCGAGGAGACCATCGCCGATCTTTCTGCCCCAATCCGCGCCAAGCCCGGCGACATAATCAACCCTAACATCCCATTCTGCGTGCAAGCCGGAGAGACCACGACATTTGGAGATCAACTCGACGGGATGTTGATTAGCTCTGACAACAATGCGGCTCAACTTCTAGGCAGATCGGCTGTCCAATACTTGCAACCCGACCTGGACGACCAGGCGGCAGCGCGCCGATTCCTTGATCTCATGAAGAGCCGAGCAAGCGCATTGGGGATTGAGGTCCGCACGGACTTTGAGTGGGCCTATACCTCCGCCGTGATGAGTCCGAGAGAGGTGGTGGCCATGCTCGAGCATATTTACCGGCATCTGCCGAGGACACTTGCTGCGATGACGACCGGATCTAAAGAGATCGCAGTGCGCACCGATGACGGTGGGATAAGATCATATACTGCGAAAAGCACAACCGGAGAGCGAGACCGTCGCCGCCTGACCGGGTTTGCTGGAGCAAAAACCGGTACGGAAGACTGGAAGGGCTCTGTGGCTATCCTGTGGAAGCCGCGACCAGGGGACGATGTGGTCGCCACAGTCGTGCTTCGAAGCTCTCCACATAGCGCCCGCTATCGCGACGCGCTGCGATCCATACGTGGAAGCGTCTAAAGCCAGCGGGCCTGATCCTGCTGATGACCTTGAACAGCGCTGCCAGCGCCGGCGGATGACGCTCAATGTGTGCGCCGAACCTGTGCGCCCGACAACGCGGGCGGAACTGCGGAAGTAGAGGGTGGCGCGTTCTGAGCTTACCAAAACAACGCCGGCCGCTGAAGGGGAGATTCTGTCAAACAGATTCGACCGCTGACGCTCTGACACAAGCTTACGTGCTGAGATACAAGCTTCTGCACCGATCTGGCCAGCATCCCCGCCGTCATCCTGCGCACCAGCTGGGGCAAGCGCCTTGCAGCTGACATTGCCCGCTCCGCCATCGTCCACGACCGCATGAGGGCGGACATGCGCTGGCCGAAGCTGCTTGGCGACTACGCCTTCTTCGAAGCCATGGGGGTGGACGGCGCGCCCCTGCACAAGCGGCTGATCTGCCTCGCCGCCGTGCTGTTCAACTTCAACCGGGATTGATCCCCGGCCGCCGCGTCGTCGGCTCAAGTCTGTTGCTGACGTTTTGGAGGGCCGGATGATGGACCTGCCTGATCCCCGCACCGTGGCCGCCTTCTGGGGGCTGTGCGGCGGGATGTTCTATGGCGCCCTTGGGGTGATCGCGGCCTTCTCCGCCAAGGTCGGAACGCCAGAGGCGCGCCGCCGAGCCGTTCTGGAGCTGATCGCCGGGACCGTGTTCGCACCTGCTGCGGCTGAGGCCTTCACCGGCATGGTGCTGGCTGTGATCCCCGGCCTCGCCATGCCGGCCGTCGCCCTGACCATCGGCCTGCTCACCGTGCCTTACGCCCCCTCGTTCATCGAGCGGATCAAGGCTCAACTCGACAAGCGGCTGGGAGGTCGCGAACAATGACCCTGCAAGAAGCCGTCGCCCTCTACTCCGGCCTGACCTACATCGCCGCCGCCGCCGTGTGCGTGCCGATCGTCAAGGTGCTGGGGCCGCTCTACCCTACCCGGATCACCGCGCCCTGGCCGTTCATCGTCTGCGGCGCGGTCTATATGGCCGTGCTGTTCTTCCGGGGCGTGACGATCCTGTTTCCGGGCCAAATCGTCACCTTGTCCGCCATCAGCTGGGTTTCTCCGCTGAAGGCCACGGCGGACCTGATGCTGATGCTGTTCATCCTCGATTACGTGCTGCGGCGCCGGTCGCCTCCGCCTCTGATCGGGCGGCTGATCCAGATCGCGCTGGGCTCGGGCATGTCGGAGCGCGGCGGCGTGCAGATGGCCTTTGAGGCCCCAGCTATCGCTGTCGCGGACGCTCCCGCGAGCGAGGACCCCAGCCACCACCAGATCGGGCGCCGCTGGGTGCGAGTGCTGATGCTGTGCGGCGCCGCAGCCGTGCTGGCGAGCCTGATACTGCTGATGGCGCTGAACAGCGCGGCGAGCGCTGGAGGGTGAAGGCTAGAGCCGAAACCAGCGGATCGCACCCACAATCACCATCAGCCCGCCGAAGACCAGCAGCCCCACATCAGCCTTGGCCGCATCGGGATGCATGGGCTTGCCTGCGCGGCGGCGACCGATGCTCATGAGCGCGAAGCCGATACCCAGCCCGCCGGCGGCTATGTCGATCCAAGCTGGCCAGAGCATCTGATCAGAACAGCGCC
>JAPJRA010000346.1:0-2922 GCA_030824835.1 Geminicoccaceae bacterium
GCGCGACGGGCTGAGCCGGCGCGCCGTCTCGGCCGCCTGCTCCGTCACGCTGGCGCGCAGCCAGGGCTGCATGAGCGTCCGGTAAAGCCCGAGATTGATGTCCGAGACCCGGGCGACGGTGGCGAACTTGCGCTCATCCTCGGCATCGTTGCCACCCAACGCGCGGATGGCATCGACCGAGCGATGCTCGAGGCGCAGCTCGAAGGCCCCGATCGCCAGCCCCTCGTCGGTGAGACCCGGGTTCCCCACCGGCGTGATCACCGCCTCGTACAGGCCGGGCGGCAGGCAATCGATGAAGTCGATGTTGCTCGTGAACTCCTGGTGCTCCTTCTTCGCCACGCTGCCGGAGACGAAGATGCCCAGATGCCCGATCTGATCGTGGATGCAGTAGACGATGGTCTGGCCGTTGGCCCGGATATCGTCGACGCTGTCGTACAGGTCCGGGATCCAGCCCAGGGCCTGCTGCGGTGGCGTGATGTCGTCGCCCTTGGAGCAAAAGCAGATGATCGGCGAGCGAATGTTGCGCAGGTCGATGCGCACCCCGCTTCCGGTGACGATCTCGGCCGTGGCCAGCCGATTACCGACGAACAGGTTGTCGACGATCCACTGCATCTCCTCGGCGTTGAGCAGCACATGGCCACCCCACCATTTCTCGAAGCCGAGATAGCGGGGCCCCTCGCTGTCGACATTGGCATAGAGATTGTACTGCTTGGACCACAGCGTGTTCGACGGGTTCATGTTCTCGAAGTTCGAGACCAGATTCGAGCCGTCAAAAATCCCGGCGCCCAGGTCGCCGGTGAGCGCCGTGAGCCAGCTGCCGCCGAGCAGGCCGCCCGAGTACCGCATCGGGTTCTTGCCGTGCACGCCGGCCCAGTAGGACAGCGGTGCGCCGGCGATGATCAGCGGGCCGCAAAGATCGGGATGGGTCGCCGCCATCATCATCACGGCCCAGCCGCCCTGGCAGTTGCCGATCACCACCGGCTTGCCTTCGGCGTCGGGATGCAACTCGTTGACCCGGGCGACGAACACGGCTTCCGCCGTCATCACGTCCTCGATCGTCTGGCCGGGCACGGGTTGCGGCAGGAACCCGACGAAGTAGCACGGGTGGCCGGCGCCCAAGGCGACGCCGATCTCGCTGTCGGCCTTGAACCCGCCAATTCCCGGCCCGTGCCCGGCACGCGGGTCGACCACGACGAAGGGACGTCTGCGCGGATTGGTCACCACGCCGGGGGGCGGCTCGATGGCCACCAGGCCGTAATTGACGGGGCGCGGTAGGTTGCGGCCATCCACGACCAGCTTGGCGTGGAACTGCAGCACGTTCGGCACCTGCATCGCCATGTGCTCGAGAAACTGATTCCCGCGCTGTCGCAGCACATCCCAGAAGAGAACCGTCCGCTGCGCTGCATCAATGGCGTACGCGCTGAACGGATCGAGCGGCAATTGCGGATCTGGGCGGTCGGACGGCGAATGGCTATGCTGGTTCATTGAAGCTCACTGCAAGGTTGGGCAATCCATGACTGATAGCGCAATCTCAGTGCCGTACTGCGCTGCAACATGCGCCCAGATCGTAGCACTTCCACGACAAGGAAACACGGCTGCGGCGATGCGCCGCCAGCGCGGCGCGGAACCTTGCTTTGTGTCGAGTGCGGGACCAGTGCGCTCGCCGTCGGCGCCGCAGCCGAGTGCCGGGCCGCATGACACCCGTGCCGACAACCAGTTCTTCCGCCGCGGCCGGCACGGGCGTAATGCGGTGGTAACCGCAGCGTATGGACTGCCATGACCACCATTCTGCTGGTCGAGGACAACGAGCTGAACCGAGACATGCTCGCACGGCGCCTGATCCGGCGCGGCTTCGTAGTGCTGCCTGCCGCCAACGGACTGGAGGCCGTCACCCTGGCGCTGCGCGAACGCCCCGATCTCGTACTCATGGACCTGAGCCTGCCCGTCCTCGACGGCTGGGAGGCCACCCGCCGGCTCAAGCAGACCCCCGCAACCGCCGGAATTCCGATCCTGGCACTGACCGCTCACGTTTCGGCGACCGACCGCGCCAGAGCGCTGGAAGCCGGCTGCACCGACCTCGACACCAAGCCGATCGACCTGCCGCGGCTTCTCGGCAAGATCGACCGCCTGCTCGGCCACGGAAACCGAGACGATGGCTGAGCCCTCCAAGCAGCGCGAACAGATGCTGCAGGACAGCGCCCGTCGCGCCCGGATACGCGAGCGGTTCATCGTTCCCGCCAACGCGATCCTGGCCTACAGTCAGATGCTCTACGACGCATCGCTGCGCGAAGGATCGGAGCAGGGCCGCGAGGACCTTGGGCGTATCGTCGATTGCGCCCGCGAGGTCGCGGCACTGCTGGTCGATACCGAGGTCGCCCTAGCCGACGAGTCCCGGCTGCGCGACCTGCATCACGACGTGCGCACCCCCTTATCGACGATCAAGGGCTATGCCGAGCTGCTGCTCGAGGAACGCAACGCTCCAGCACTCGAACTCGAGCGTCTGATCCGCCGTGTCCGTGACATCGAGGCCGCGATAGAGGAGCTGGGCTGCATCGACCCGGGACGACACCCCACCTGGCCCGATGACGGGGCTCACGAACTCGCGGCAGCACTGGCCGCCACTGCTGACCGGCTAGAGCCGCTGGCTGCCTTGCCGACAACTCCCGGCCATCTGCTGGTGATCGACGACCACGAGAACAACCGACTGCTGCTCCAGGACATCCTGACCCTGGCCGGCCACACGGTCGAGACCGCCGCTTCCGGTGCGGCTGGCCTGGCACTCCTGGACCAGCAGCCGATCGATCTGGTGCTGCTCGACCTCCTGATGCCGAAGCTGAACGGGCTTGAGGTGATGATGGCGATCCGCGCCAAGCCCGAGCTTGCCGACCTGCCGGTGGTCGTGCTCTCAGGCGTCGACAACTC
>JAPJRA010000346.1:2932-5033 GCA_030824835.1 Geminicoccaceae bacterium
GACATGATGGGCCAGTGCCTCGCTGCCGGGGCCCAGGACTTCATCAGGAAGCCGTTCGACGCCACGATCCTGCGTGCCCGCATCATGGCCACGCTCGAACGCAAGCGGCTGCGCGACCGCGAGCAGATCTATCTGGTCCGGCTCCGCAACGAGAAGCAGCGTGCCGAGGCGTTGCTCGAGAGTATCCTGCCGCAGGCGGTGGTGGCACGGCTGGGTCAGGGCGAGCGTCGGATCGCCGACCGCATCGAAGAGACGACAGTGTTGTTCGCCGACATCGTGGGCTTCACCACCATCGCGGCAGCGCTGCCCGCAGCCCTGCTCGTTGCCGATCTCGACCGCATCGTCAGCCGATTCGACGAGCTGGCGGCCGAACTCGGCGTCGAGAAGATCAAGACCGTGGGCGACGCCTATCTGGCGGTCGCCGGTGTGCCCGAAGTCTGCCCGGCCCATGCCGATGCCGCAGCCGAGCTGGCCCTGCGGATGACCGAGGCCGTGCATGCCCTGGCGAGCGACCTCAACGCCACCTACGAACTGCGCATCGGCCTGCATTCCGGGCCGGTGCTGGCTGGGGTGATCGGCAGGCGCAAATTCAGTTACGATGTCTGGGGCGACACGGTGAATATTGCCTCGAGGTTGCAGACGCAATCGGCCCCAGGCCACATCACTCTATCCGACGCGACACGTTCGGCCCTGCGCGGTCCTTACCGGACCGAGCCCTTAGGCGCGGTCGACCTACGTGGCCGCGGCCCCTTTGCGACCCATCGCCTGTACCGTGCGGTGCTCTGAGCCGCCATGGGCGATCGCCGGCTAAGCGACGATCACCAGAGCAACCCCGAGGGCCACCCACATCAACGTGCTTGCCGCGAGCGCCAGCCCGAGCCACGGCGCCGGGCCACGCCCCACCGGCCGCCGGCGGGGCGCGTGCAGGCCGGCGGATCCCGTCCGAATCACGACTGTCGACATGATCGCCATCCACGTCAGGTGATCTCTCGACTGGGAAATGCACTGGCGGCACTTTCCGTTCCATGGGCGCAACGATGACAAACACGCAAAGCGGACCGGCAGGGGCCCGCTTGACGCCGATGTTCCCGCCGGCAATGCAAGGGCGACGCGCTGCGGGCATCGGTCGTCGAGAGCTATCTCGGTCGCGGATAGGCGTGGAAGCTGGCGAACACTGGGGAGTTGACAATGGATCTGGGTCTCGAAGGCAAGCGCGCCATCATCACCGGCGGCAGCAAGGGCATCGGCCGGCGCTGCGCCGATATTTTTGCGGACGAGGGTGCCAATGTCAGCATCTGCGCGCGAGGCGCACCCGACGTCGACGCAGCGCTGGAAGCGCTTCGTGCCAAGGGCGTGAAGGTGCACGGGGCCGCCATCGACGTCGGCGACAAAGCGGCCCTCGAGAGCTGGATCGCCGAATCGGCGACGGCGCTGGGCGGCATCGACATCGTGGTGGCCAATGTCAGCGCGCTCGACATGGCCGACACCGAGGAGGCTTGGCGGCACCAGTTCGAGATCGACCTGCTGCACACGGTGCGCTTGGTCAACGCCGCCATGCCGTGGCTCGAGAAGTCGGAGGCTCCCGCGATCGTGATCGTCTCCAGCGTCTCGGGTCGCGAGGTCGACTTCACCAGCCCGGCCTACGGCGCCACCAAGGCAGCGCTGATCCATTATGCGCAGGGGCTGGCCTACAAGCTTGCCGGCAAGATGATCCGGGTCAATTCGGTGTCGCCAGGCAACACCTATTTCGACGGCGGCATCTGGCAGTGGATCGAGCAGAACAACGCCGAGCTGTTCAGCCAAGCCTTGGCGCTGAACCCAACCGGCCGCATGGCAACGCCTGAGGAGGTGGCTCGTGGGGTGGTGTTCCTAGCCAGCCCGGCATCCAGCTTCACCACTGGCACCAACCTCGTCATCGATGGGGCGCTGACCAAGGGCGTCCAGTTCTGAGACCTGCCGTTCGTCGCGGCGCCCGCTGATGGCGCCGCGACCTGTCTATCCCTAGCTCTTCGCCCGCGCCCGACTTTTGGCGGGGGCTTTCTTGATCCGCTTGCTGATCGGATTCTCTGCCTCGCCGGTCGGGAGCTGCTCGGCCGCCGGC
>JAPJRA010000347.1 GCA_030824835.1 Geminicoccaceae bacterium
TGCCGATCGGCAGGCTGCCGTAGGGCGCCGCCGGCCCGTCCGGCGTCACCATCGCCAGGTCGGCGCTGCCGCCGCCCAGGTCGCCCACCACCCCGTCCGGCGCATGGAAGCTGTAGGCGATGCCCATGGCGGCGGTGTGCGCCTCCTCGTGCCCCCCCAGCACGGTGATCGCCTGGCCGGTGGCGCGCTCGGCCGCGGCCAGGAACTCCGCGCCGTTCTCCGCGCGGCGCACGGCCTCGGTGGCGACGTACTCGATCTCGTGCGCCCGCAGGGCCCTGGCGATGTGCGCGAACCGGCGCAGCGCATGCATGGCGCTGTCGGTCTCCTCGCGGCCGATGCGGCCGGTGGTGGCGAGGCTCTTGCCCAGCTCGCACAGCGACTTCTCGTTGAACAGGGCGATCGGCGCGCGGCACAACCGCTCGTAGACCACGAGCCGGATCGAGTTCGAGCCGATGTCGACGACGGCGAACGGCCCGGCCGGCGCGGTGTCGATGGTGGCGGCGTCCAACGCCGGTTGCTCCGGCCTCACGCTGCCTGGATCTCGCCCAGGCGGTTCAGCTGCAGCCGGGTGACACCTTTCTTCTTCAGGGCGCTGCCACGGCCGGAGAGGCTCGGGTTGGTCATGAAGTAGGTGTGGGCCGAGAAGGCCTCCTCGTCGGGGCGAACCCGCTGGTAGGTGCCGTCGGGCTGCAGGATCCAGCTGTTGGTCATGTCCTTGAGGTTGGCGACCATGACCTGCGACATGATCTGCTGATGGCACGTGTCGTTCTCGATCGGCACCAGCGTCTCGACCCGCCGCGACAGGTTGCGCTGCATCCAGTCGGCCGACGAGATGAACAGCTTGGCCTTCTTCGACGGCAGGCCGGCGCCGGCGCCGAAGCAGACGATGCGCGAGTGCTCGAGGAACCGGCCGACGATGCTCTTGACCCGGATATTCTCCGAGAGGCCCGGCACGCCCGGCCGGAGGCAGCAGATGCCGCGGATGATCAGGTCGATCTTCACCCCCGCCTGCGAGGCTTCGTACAGCTTCTTGATGATCTGGTCGTCGACCAGCGCGTTGAGCTTGGCCCAGATCTGCGCCTTACGCCCGGCCACGGCGTGCATCATCTCCTCGTCGATGTGGCGGACCAGGGTCTCGCGCAGATCGTGCGGTGCCAGGGCCAGTTTCTCGAGCTTGGCCGGGCGGGCATAGCCGGTCATGAAGTTGAAGGTCTTGGCGGCGTCTCGGCCCAGAGCCGGATCGCAGGTGAAGAACGAAATGTCGGTGTAGATCTTGGCGGTCACCGGATGGTAGTTGCCGGTGCCGAAATGGCAGTAGGTGCGGTAGCCCTCGGCCTCGCGACGGACGACCATCGAGACCTTGGCGTGCGTCTTCAGCTGGATGAAGCCGTATACCACCTGGACGCCGGCGCGCTCCAGGTTGCGCGCCCAGCGGATGTTGCGCTCCTCGTCGAAGCGGGCCTTGAGCTCGACCAATGCCGTGACCGACTTGCCGGCATCGGCGGCCTCGATCAAGGCGGCCACGATTGGGCTGTCCTCGCTGGTCCGGTAGAGGGTCTGCTTGATCGCGATCACCGCCGGGTCGCGCGCCGCCTGGCGGATGAACTGCACCACCACCTCGAAGCTCTCGTAGGGGTGATGGACGACGAAGTCCTTGGCCCGGATGGCGGCGAAACAGTCGCCGTTGAAGTCCTTGATCCGCTCCGGAAAACGCGGCGTGAACGGCGAGAACAGCAGCTCGGGCCGCTCTTTGCCGATCACCTGGGAGACGTCGGCCAGGCCCAGGATGCCGTCGACCTCGTCGATGTCACCGGCGTCGGCGTGCATGTGGCTGATCAGGAACGAGCGCAGCTGCTCGGGCATCCCGGCGCCGATGCTGAGCCGGATGACGCTGCCGAGACGACGGCGCTTGAGCAGGCTCTCGAACAGCCGCACCAAGTCCTCGGCCTCCTCCTCGAGCTCGACGTCGCTGTCACGCAGGACCCGGAAGTAGCCGCCCCCCTTGCACTCGAAGCCCGGGAACAGGAACTGGGAGAAGGTGAGGATGAGCTGCTCGAGGCGCACGAAGCGGGGATATTCGCCGGGCAGGCGGACGAACCGCTCTAGCTTGCCGGGGAGCAAGACCAGCCCGAACAGCAGCTCACCCTTGCCGCGATCCAGCTCGAGCACCACGCCGATGCCCTTGTTGGGGATGAACGGGAACGGGTGTGCCGGATCGACCGCGATCGGGGTGAGGACGGCGATCGCCTCGTCGTCGAAGCGCTGGCGGAGGAAGTCGAGGTCGGCCGGCGACAGCTCGCCGACATCGAGGACCGCCACACCCTGGTCGCGCAGCAGTGCCGTGAGCTCGTGCCAGCAGCGCTGCTGCACCTGGGTCAGGGCGCTGACGCGCTGCTTGATCGCCTGCAGCGCATCCATCGGGGTCATGCCGTCGGGGCCCACCGGCGGGATCGGCAGCCGCGCCACCTCCATCAGGCCGGAGACCCGCACCATGTAGAATTCGTCGAGATTGTTGTCGGAGATGGACAGGAAGCGGAGCCGCTCGAGCAGCGGATGGTTGGGGTTGTCCGCCTCCTCGAGGACGCGCTCGTTGAAGGCGAGCCAGGACAGCTCCCGATTGATGAAATGCTCCGGCCGCAGCTCCACCTCGGGCAGTGGTGCCGCGGCCCTGGGAGCGCGCGCCCCCTTTGCCTCGGCGGGGCCTGCGTCGTTGGTGGTGATATCGGGGATGTCCTCGGTCATGACCCTCAGGCTTTTTCCCATTCCGGTCGACGGCGCGGCGACCCCACCGTGCACGCCCTGCGAGGCAATGCTATTACAGGGCTGCCGTAGCCCTGTCATCCGGCCCGCCTGGCCGTAGCGCGAAAGCTGAATCCGCCATGCTCGAGCTGCTGCTCCTCCGTCACGCGAAGTCGCGCTGGGACCAACCGCACCTCGACGATCATGCCCGCGACCTGAATGTCCGCGGCGAGGCGACGGCGCCGGTGATGGGCTCCTGGCTGCAGCGGCGGCGCCTGGATCCCGACCTCGTGCTGTGCTCCACGGCCCGCCGCGCCATGCGGACCTGGCAGCTCGCTGCCACCTGCCTCGATCCGGTGCCCGAAACCGTGACCTGCGACGAGTTGTACCTGGCGGACGCGTCCAGGATGCTGGAGGTCGTGCGGCGCCGCGGCGGCACGGTCCCGCGCTTGATGCTGGTCGGCCACAATCCCGGCATGCACGTGTTCGCGAACAGGCTAGTCGCAGCCGGGCCGGCGGCCGAGCGGGCCCGGCTGGCCGAGAAGTTTCCCACGGCGGGCCTGGTGCAGCTCCGATTTGCCATCATAGCCTGGGCCGCTCTGCAGCCCGGCACGGGCGAGCTGATGGGCTTCTGGCGCCCGCGCGATCTGGCCGCCGGCGGAGCCTGACACTCGCCGTTGCTTCGCAGCTGCGTATCTGACACTGACTGTCTCGAACCGGGCCTGGTCAGGCGGCAGGCGCTGCCCAATAACCCGGCAACGGCGAAAGAATCGGGGAGCGCTGAATGATCGGTCTGCTGGGCATCGTCCTGTCGCTGCTGCTGCTGATGTATCTGGCCTATCGCGGCATCAACGTGCTGCTGCTGGCGCCGGTCCTGGCGACCATGGCCGTCCTGTTCGCCGGCGGCGTGCCGGTGCTGGCCAGCTACACCCAGGTGTTCATGGTCTCGCTGGGCAAGTACGTGGCCCAGTTCTTCCCGCTGTTCATGCTGGGCGCCATCTTCGGCAAGCTCATGGACGACAGCGGCAGTGCGAAGGTCATCGCCAACTGGATCGTCGACAAGGTGGGCGACCAGCGGGCCATCCTGGCCGTGGTGCTGGCCTGCGCCATCCTCACCTACGGTGGCGTGTCGCTGTTCGTCGTGGCCTTTGCGGTGTTCCCGATCTCGGTCGCGCTGTTCCGCCATGCCGGCGTGCCCAAGCGGCTCATCCCCGGGGCGATCGCCCTCGGCTCGTTCACCTTCACCATGACCGCGCTGCCGGGCACGCCCACGATCCAGAACGCGATCCCGGCCCCGTTCTTCGGCACCACCGCCTTCGCCGCGCCGGGCCTCGGCATCATCGCCGCCGTGATCATGTTCGGTGGCGGCATGCTGTGGCTGAGCTGGCGGGCGCGGATCGCCAACGGCCGGGGCGAGCGCTACGGGCACGAGAGCGACCCCGTGGCGGCGGCACCCGCGGAGGTGGCGGGACCGAGCTTTGCCGTCGCCATCGCCCCGATCGTCGTCGTCATCGCCACCAACTACATCGTCGCCAACTACGTGCTGCCGGCGATGGACACGAGCTATCTGGCAGAGGCCCGCTTCGGTGCCACCAGCATCGGCTCCGTACGCGGCATCTGGGCGATTATCGTCGCCCTGGTGGTGGCGATCCTGCTGCTGCTGGCCTTCAATCGAGCCTATTTCCGCGACCTGCGCCGATCGCTCAACGAGGGCACGCTGGGCTCGATGCTGCCGATCTTCAACACCGCGTCCGAGGTCGGCTACGGCGCCACCATCGCCTCGCTGCCGGCTTTCACCATGATCCGCGACGCCGTCCTCAACGTGGCACCGGGCAATCCGGTGGTTTCGCTGGCCGTGGCCGTCAACGTGCTGGCGGGCATCACCGGTTCGGCTTCAGGCGGCCTCAGCATCGCGCTGCAGACACTGGGCTCGACCTATGTCGAGCTGGCCAGGGAGCACGGCATCAGTCTCGACCTGATGCACCGTGTCGCCACGCTCTCGTCCGGCGGCTTCGACGCGCTGCCGCACAACGGCGCCGTGATCACCCTCCTCGGCATCTGCGGCCTGACCCACCGTGAATCCTATGCCGACATCGGCATGGTGGCCGTCGTCATCCCGGTGGCGGCGCTCGTCGTCGTGATCGTCCTCGGCAGCCTCTTCGGGAGCTTCTGAGATGGGGGCACAGCTGAGCCGTCGCGTTGCCCTGGCCACGGGTCTGGCGCTGCCGCTGGCGGCGCGTGGTGCCCGGGCCGGGCTGCAGCTCCGCCTCGTCACCGGCGAGCTGCCGCCATAC
>JAPJRA010000348.1 GCA_030824835.1 Geminicoccaceae bacterium
TGCCGGCCGGGCGATTGGGCACCACCATGTAACGCAGCTCGGCCGTGCTGTCGTGAACCACGACGTCCGTGCCGGCCGGCAGATCGAGGCCGAACTCGCCCAGCACCGCACGCGGCTCGCGCACGACCCGGCTGCGGTAGGCCCGCGACTTGTACCAGTCCGGCGAGGGTCCCAGCAGCAGGCGCGGGTAGCACGAGCACAGCGTGCACACGATCACGTTGTGCACGCCGGGTTCGTCGGCCACGGCCCGGATCGGGATCCCGCCGGCATCGACACCGAGCTCGGCCGCGGCGGCATTGACGTCGCGCAGGAGCCGTTCGCGGTAGGTCTGATCGACCCAGGCCCTGGCGACGAGCCGGGCACCGTCGGCGTGGCTGTGGCTCGTCGTCGTCTCCAGCGCCCGGCGCAGCTCGTCGGCGGTGCAGACACCCTTCGCGACGAGCAGGTCGGCCACGGCCTCGGTCAGCGCCATGTGGTAGGTGAGGGGGTGGTCCTCGACGTCCAGCCGCCGCGGATGCTCGTGGTCGTGCGCGTGCGCGGTCATGACAGGCTCTCACGTACGGGCTCGAGCCAGGGCTCGAAAATGTCCACGACCACGGCATCGCCCGGAGCCCCTCGATAGTCGGGCCAAAGCTCCGCCTGGGCAAAACGGACCCGGTACACCGGCACGAGCGGCAGCCCGTCCCGGCCGTAGGCCAACTCCTGGGGGTTCGGCTGCCGGTCGATCACGCCCAGCACCGTGCCCTGACGGCCACGCGTGTAGTGGGGTGTGCGGCAATGGCCGGGTGGATGGAACGCCTTGACCCGGACCGGGCTGCCGTCCTCGAATAATGTGCTCATGCGGACGGCGCCTCCCGATGTCGGCGCTCGACCTCGGCCACGGCGATGCCCAGCTCCTGAACGCCCAAGATTCCCTTTTCCAGCAGCAGGTTGGTGATCGAGCTTATCCAGCGCTCGAAATAGCCGAGCTCGTCGTAGATGCCGGGGCCGAGGTCCTCGACACCGCGCCGCAGCTCGTCCAGCGTCAGCAGCCGCTTGGCCATGAGCAGGCGCAGGATGGCGTCGACCTTGTTCTCCCATGGGGCGAGCTCGTGCTCATGATGATCGATCGTGCCTGCGGGCAGCCCGCCCATGTCGTGATGTCGTCGCATACCCGTTCCAGCATTCCGCGGGGTTGGATCGGTGCCGCGGTGTTTCCGCCATATTGTCACTTGTCTCGGCGGCGACCGCAAGTGCGCGGCACTGGAATATGGTGCTGGCCCGGTCCCCGGGCATTGGCCGCAAGTGGCGATCTATATCCATTCCAACCTCGGTGAAATCGGCTTTACTTCGACAGGCTCGCCGGTAGCTTCCGCCGCTGGCGCCGTTCGCTGTCACCGTTTGCCCGCTGCTGATCGATTTCGGATGTCCATCGCCCGTCAGAAACTGCCCGACATCGCGCCGCCGGATGTTCTCGGCGGTGGCCGCGTGTCCTGGCCGGGCGGTGGGACGCTGCTCGCGGGTCTGCTCTGCCTGATTGTGGCGGCACCGCTGCTGGCCCTGCTGGGTTTCGCCGGCCAGCCCACCGAAGGGTTGTGGGCGCACCTCGCCGCCACCGTGCTGCCTGAATATGCCCGCAACAGCGCGCTGCTCTGTCTCGGTGTCGGGGCCGGGAGCATGGCCGTGGGCACCGGGGCGGCCTGGCTGGTGACGATGTACCGCTTCCCCGGCCAGCGGCTGCTCAACTGGGCGCTCGTCCTGCCCTTGGCCATGCCCGCCTACGTGCTGGCCTACGCGTATACCGACTTCCTGCAGGTGACCGGCCCGCTGCAGACGCTGCTGCGCGAGACCACGGGCTGGGGCTGGCGGGACTATTGGTTCCCCAACATCCGCTCGCTGGGCGGTGCCGTGTTCGCGCTGACGGCCGCCCTCTATCCCTACGTCTATGTCCTGGCCCGCGCCGGCTTTGCCGAGCAGTCGATGTGCGCGCTCGAGGTCAGCCGCACCCTGGGTTGCACGCCGCTTGCGGCATTCCGGCGCGTGGGGCTGCCGCTGGCCCGCCCGGCGATCGCCGCCGGCATCGCCTTCGTCATGATGGAGACGCTGGCCGATTTCGGCGCCGTCGCCTATTTCGAGCTGCGCACCTTCACGACCGGCATCTATCGCGCGTGGTACGCTCTCGGCAGCCCCGCCGCCGCAGCCCAGCTGGCATCGCTGCTGCTGTTGCTGGTGGGCGCCGTGCTGGCGCTGGAATGGTGGGGGCGCGGGCATGGGCGGTTTGCCAGCGGCACGACCCACATCTTCCGCAAAAGCCAGATCGAGCTCACCGGTTGGCGGGCGGTGGCCGCTACCTTCTTCTGCTCCCTGCCGGTGCTCGTGGGCTTCCTGTTGCCCGGCCTGGTGCTGGCCAGCATGGCCTCCGCCGCCAGCGACGGGCTCGGCCTGAAGCGTGTCCTGGTCCTGACCGGCAACACGGCCCTGCTCGGCGCCATGGCCAGCGTTCTGATCGTCGCGGTGGCCATCGTGGCGCTGCTCGCGGTCAATCGCGCCGGCAGCCCGGTCGCCCGCGGCCTGCTGCGCACGGCGGCGCTGGGCTACGCCGTACCCGGCGCGGTGATCGGCGTCGGCGTGCTCATCGCGGTGGGGGCGTTCGACGACACGATCGACGGGCTGGCCAAGATGCTGCGCGGCGGTGTCGGCACCGGGCTGGTCCTCGGCGGCACCGTGGCGGTGCTGCTCTATGCCTACCTGGTCCGCTTCTTCGCGGTGGGCTTCAACCCGCTCGAGGCCGGCATGGCCAAGATCGCTCCGGCCCTGGGCGATGCCGCCCGCGTGCTGGGCAGCCGGCCGCTGGCCGTGGCGGCACGGGTGCACCTGCCGCTGCTCCGCCCGAGCCTGATCAGCGCGATGCTGTTGGTCCTGGTCGACGTGATGAAGGAGCTGCCGGCGACGCTGATCCTGCGCCCGTTCAACTTCGACACGCTGGCGGTCCAGGCCTTCCAGCTCGCGACCACCGAGCAGCTCGACGGCGCGGCGCTCCCGTCCCTGGTCATCGTCGCCGTCGGCCTCGTGCCGGTGGTGCTGCTCTGCCGCATGTTGGATCGGGGCCGCGGAGCCGCCGCGAGCTGAGCATCGTCAAGGCTCAGGGAAAGCAGTCGGCCGCCGCCCAGGTCATCCCTTCGGCCTGCGCCATGTCCTCGCCGTTGGTGACGACGCAGACGGTGAGCGGCCGGGCCTTGCCGGTGAAGTGGTAGACGGCAGGGGAGCACCCGGGGCCGCCCCCGGTGTGGCCCAGCGCCAGGCACGGGACATCACCCATCTCGACCATCAGCCCGAGGCCATACCCGGGCACGTGCCAGGGGCGCCCGGCAATCGAGCCGCCTACGGCGACCCCGCTGGTCATCGTGGCGCGCAGCTCCGCTGGCAGGAGATCGCCGGTCAGTAGGGCGTGCAGCAGCCGTGCTGCGTCGAGCGCTGTGGCGCCGACGACGCCGGTGGCGATCCAGCGCGGGTCGTAACGCTCGCCCACCGCGACCGGCGGGCCGGCGCCGCCCAGATAGGCGCTCGGGCCGAAGCTGAACGTCGACAGCGCTACCTTGGACTCTGGGACGCCGGCACTTCGGATGCCCGAAGGAGCCAGCACGAGCTCGCCCAGCGCCGCGGCGAAGGGCCGGCCGGTGGTCGCGACGAGGACCCGCCGGAGCAGCATGTAGCCAATGTTGGAGTAGGCCCAGCCCCGCCCGGGCGCGAACAGCAGGCGAGCGGCATCGGTGTGGCGCAGGAACTCCGCGTCGCTCCAGGGCGGATCGCCGTTGCGGACCGCCTGGTGATAGGCGGCGAGATGGCCATAGTCGGGCAAGCCGCCGGTGTGCTGCAGGACCTGCCGCAGCGTGGCGGGCCCGAGCTCCGGCAGCGTCGCGTCCAGCTCGAGGCGCCGCGCCGCGACCAGGCGCAGTATCGCCGCGGCGATGATCGTCTTGGTGAAGCTGTAGAGCAGGAAGCGCGCGGAGTCGGCGGCGCCTTTCCCGCCACGACCGACCGTGGCGGACCAGGCGAGGTCGCCGTAGAGAATCCCGACCGCCGCCCGTCCGTCGGTGGTCGCGAGGCGGGCGGCGACGGCTTCGGCCGCCCGCGTCGTCAAGGCTGGGCGCAGAGGTCGACGCCCGCCGTCAACGGCCTACCGCCAGCCGCAGCTGTCGGTGATCATCGCGGCCTCGGCGCTGTTCTTGGCGTACAGGGTCGGATTGAGCGGGTCCTGCTTGAACTCGCCCCAGCTGGCCAGTACGGGGTGCGGCTTGACCTCGGGGTTGGCCGGATATTCGAGGCTGACGTCGGCGAAGTAACGCTGGGCTTCGGGAGCGGTCAGCCATTCCAGCAGCTTGACGGCATTGTCCTTGTTCGGGGCCGATTTCAGCACACCGGCGCCCGATACGTTGACATGGGTGCCGCGGTCGCCCTGGTTGGGGAAGAACACGGCGAGCTGCTCGCCGATCGCCTGGTCCTCGGGCTTGGTCGACGCCTTGAGGCGGGCGAGATAGTAGGTATTGGAGATGGCGATGTCGCCGACACCGGCGGCCACGGCCTTGATCTGGTCGGTATCGCCACCCTCCGGCGGGCGGGCCATGTTGGCGACCAGGCCCTCGCACCATTTTGCGGTGGCCTCGGGGCCGTCGGCTGCCAGGATCGAGCCGACCAGGCTCAGATTGTACACGTTGGTGCTGCTGCGGACGAGGATCTTGCCCTTGAACTGCGGCTCCGCCAGCGCCTCGTAGGTGCTGAGTGTCGCAGGGTCCGTGCGGCCCTTGGCATAGACCAGCACCCTGGCCCGCATGGCCATGCCGTACCACAGGTGGTCGGGGTCGCGCAGATGGGCCGGGATGCGCTCCTCGAGCAGCGCCGACTCGATCGGCTGCAGCAGACCGAGGCCACCCGCCTGGGCCAGCCGGCCGGCATCGACGGTGATGAAGACGTCGGCGGGACTGTTGGCCCCCTCGCTCTGCATGCGCTGGATCAGCTGCTCGTGGGTACCATCGACGACGTTGACCTCGATTC
>JAPJRA010000349.1 GCA_030824835.1 Geminicoccaceae bacterium
GACCAGCAGCAGCGGCCGGTCCTGCGGCAGCCCGGCCAGCTCGTCGTGCCAGCGGACCGGCAGGCCGGCCAGGGCCGCGGCCTGCCGCTCGCGCAGCGCCGGGCTGGTCTCGACCAGGTGGATCGACGCGGCGGCCTGAAACGCCGGCACCACCCGCGCCGCCCGCCAGGCGTCCGCGAGCAGCGTGCCGCGTCCAGGCCCCAGCTCCACCACCACCACCGGGGCGGGGCTGCCGAGATCGAGCCAGTGCTGGACCAGTGCCAGCCCGATCAGCTCGCCGAACAGCTGGCTCACCTCGGGTGCCGTGACAAAGTCGCCGGCCCGGCCCAGCGGATCGCGTCGCGGGTAGTAGCCGCCCAACGGCTCGGCCAGCGCCAGCGCCATGTAGCGGGCGACCGAGATCGGGCCGTGGTCGAGAATGAGACGCCGCAGCCGGTCCTCGAGCAGGCTCACCCCACCGCCTCGACCCGTCGCCGTCCCCGCACCACCAGGGCCACGCCGACGGCCAGCATCGGCAGCGACAGCAGCTGGCCCATGGTCATCCCACCGGCGAGGAAGCCCAGCTGCGCGTCCGGCTGGCGGAAGAACTCGACGGTGATCCGCGCGAGGCTGTAGCCGATCAGGAAGACGCCGCTCAGCGTGCCCCGTCCTTCCGGCCGGTAGGGGCGGGAGGCGAGCCACAGCATGACCGCGAACAGGACCAGCCCCTCGAGCCCGGCCTCGTAGAGCTGGCTCGGATGGCGCGGATCGGGTCCGGCATTGGGGAAGACCATGGCCCAGGGGACGTCCGTCGCCCGACCCCACAGCTCGCCGTTGACGAAGTTGGCGAGCCGGCCGAAGAACAGGCCGATGGGCGTTGCCACGGCCAGGGCGTCGGTCAGCTCGAAGAAGGCGAGCCCGCGCCGCCGCGCGAACAGCAGGGTCGCCGTCAGCACCCCGAGCAGGCCGCCGTGGAACGACATGCCGCCGTGCCAGACGGCCAGGATGTCCAGCGGGTGGGTCAGGTAGTAGCCGGTCTGGTAGAAGAGCACGTAGCCGAGCCGGCCGCCGAGGATCACGCCTAGCGTCACATAGAACAGCAGGTCGTCGATCGCCTCCGGCGTCACCTCCCAGCCGGGGCGCTGCACGAGGCGGCGCACCAGGCGCCAGCCGAGCATGATGCCGACGATGTAGGCCAGCGCGTACCAGCGGATCGCGAACGGGCCGATCGCGACCAGCACCGGGTCGATCATCGGGAAGGGGATGGCGAAGAACGGCACGCGGAAGCACCTCGCAAGGCCGGAACGGCGCGAACGTGGACGGTCATAGGCGCGGCCTGGAGCTCGGGCAACCCTGCGCCCGGTTGCACGTTATCCTGAACCGACCCATATGCTGCGCGTGTTGACCGACGCCGCTCGCGAGGAGATTGGCATGCAGACGAGCAACCGCCTGTTCGACGACTTGGCCCGCGTCGCGAGCGGGGCCTTCAATACCTTGAGCGGGCTGCGGGAGGAGATCGAGACCCGGGTGCGCGAGCGTGTCGAGCGCATGGCCGCCGACCTCGATCTCGTGAGCCGCGAGGAGTTCGATGCGGTGCGGGCCATGGCGGCCAAGGCGCGGGCGGGGCAGGAGGAGCTCGAGGCCAAGCTGGCGGGCCTCGAGGCGGAGCTCGCGGCGTTGAAGGCGGCCAAGCCTGCCGCCAGACGGTCACGCCCGGCGCCTACGGAAGCGGAAGACCCGGGTGAGCCCGACCCCGCCTAAAACGCCTCAAGGTTGACCCACTACTTGTAAAGCCTGGTTGCTTTTGGCAGGCTTCGAGCGCAAGGCCGAAGCCGAGTTGGATGGCCTGCGGATCGCCAGGGGACCACCAAAGGCTCGGGCCGCGAGCCCGGGCCTGCCACTCGCAAGGAGTGCCCACGCGTGTCCTCGTTGCACCCCGATATCCACGACGACGAAACCGCCGCCAATCCGCTGGATCTGGTCGAGAAGCTGGCCGTGGCCAACGACTGGCCGTTCCACCGTCAGACCGACGAGGAGCTGGCGGCCGAGATTGCCGGCCAGTGGTGCCACTATAAGCTGTGGTTCGCCTGGCATCCCGAGCTGGGCGTCATGCATCTGTCCTGTGCCCTCGACATGAAGGTGCCGGTCAAGAAGCGCACGCCGGTCTACGCGCTCCTGGCCATGGCCAATGAGAAGCTCTGGCTCGGCCATTTCGACCTGTGGGCGGACGAGGGCCTGCCCGTGTTCCGCCACGCCGTGCTGTTCCGCGAAGGGATCGGCGCCAACGCCGAGCTGATCGAGGATCTGGTCGACATCGCCGTGTCGGAGTGCGAGCGCTTCTACCCGGCGTTCCAGTTCGTTATCTGGGGCGGCAAGGACCCGGCGGAGGCGATCACCGCGGCACTGCTCGAGACCGAAGGCGAAGCGTGATGCTGGACGCCGCGCGGCCCTTGCTGCTGGTCGGCGGCGGCAAGATGGGCGAGGCGCTGCTCGCCGGCTGGTTGCATCAGGGCCTGCCACCCGAAGCGGTCACCGTCGTCGAGCCCGACGTCGGCAGACGCCGCCATCTCGAGCAGCTGCACGGGATTCGGACGGTGCCGCACGCTGCGGAGCTGGCGGACGCGTTAGCCCCCGGCGCCGTGCTGCTGGCGGTGAAACCCCAGATGATGGATGCGGTGCTGCCGGAACTGGTGCGCCTGGTGGCGGCCGATACGCTGGTGCTGTCGATCGCGGCCGGCAAGTCGATTGCCGGGTTCGAGGGCGCGTTCGGGGCCGGGTGCGGCGTGGTGCGGGCAATGCCGAACACGCCCGCCGCGGTGGGCCGCGGCGTCACGGTGCTGTGCGCAAATGCGAGCGCCTCGACCGAGCAGCGGGCACTGGCGGAGCAGCTCATGCTGGCCGTCGGCCGGGTGCACTGGATCGACGACGAAGACCTCATGCATGCGGTGACCGCTGTTTCCGGCAGCGGTCCGGCCTATGTCTTCCATGTGATCGAGGCGCTGGCGGCAGCAGGGGCACGGGCTGGCCTGCCGGAGCTACTGGCGATGGAGCTTGCCCGCGGTACCGTGATCGGCGCCGGGGAGCTGGCCTACCAGTCGCCCGACAGCGCGGCGCAGCTGCGCGTCAACGTCACCAGCCCCGGTGGCACCACCGCCGCCGCGCTGCAGGTTCTGACCGCGAGCGACGGGATCGGCCCGGTGCTGGAGCGGGCGGTGGCAGCGGCAGCGCAACGCTCGCGCGAGCTGGCCTGAGCCGAGGGAGGCGACGGCCGATCGGCTCACCGAGGCCCGAAGGAGGAGATCATGGCGAAGAAGACCCCGGAGCCGGACATTGTCCTCCTTGCCTTCCAGCTCGTGGCGGAGCGTGGCTGGCGGCATCTGAGCCTCACCGAGCTCGCCCGGCGCGCCGACGTCCCGCTGGCGCGGGTCTATGCCGAGCTGCCGGACCGTGCGGCGCTGGTCCGGGTATTCGGGCGTCGGCTGGACGCGCAGATGCTGGGGCTGTCGGCGCAGGAGCTCGATGGCATGACGCCGCGCGAGCGGGTCTTCGAGCTGGTGATGCGGCGCTTCGATGCCATGGCACCCTATAAGGACGGGCTCCGGGCCATCGCCCGGCAGGCGGGCAGCGATCCGGCCCTGCTCGCCACGAGCCTGTGCAATATCGGTCGGCTCAGCCGCTGGCTGCTCGACGTGGCGGAGACGGCCGATCCATGGCCGATCGCCGGGGTGGCGCGCCGCGTCCTGGCGGCCATCTATGTCCGCACCTTCCAGGTCTGGCTCGACGACGACACGCCGGACATGGCGAGGACGCTTGCCGAGCTCGATCTGCGTCTGCAGCAGGCGGAGAGTGTGGCGCGCTGGACGACCGGATCGAGGCGCCGCCGGGCTGACGACGGTGCTTCGGTCACCGCGTGATTGGAAGATCGGTAGATGGCTCGATCGATATATCGATTTTAAGCTAGATTCTCGTTCTTATGCAACTTAGGGTTTGGTCTTCACCATCCTGACACGGGGGCATGAATGACCGAGCTCGCAGCGGGCGGCTCGTCGGCTGAGCAGCCGACTGGCTACATCAACGGCAAGGGTACACACGATCCCAAGCTGCGCCGGCGAGCGACGGGGCCCCACTCCAGAGTTAGCGGCTGTGTGTCGACACCGGTCACCGATAGCTCTCCGATGGCGCCGGCAGCACAGCTCGGGACGTGGCAGCTGGCTCACTACCGGTGCGCGCTCGAGACGGCCGGCCACCTGCAGGAGATCTGGCGCGATGGGGTGAGCGCGCTGGCGCGCGAGGGCATGGCCCAGCTGCAAGACGCTGGCGACCAGGCCATGGCGGCGGGCCGGGCCCTGGCCGATGCAGCGCCCGAGGCGCGCGCCGATCTGGCCTGGGACTACATGCGCTCGACACTGGAGCGGATGCTGGCGAACTCGGTCACGCTCCTCGACCTGCTGGTTCGGCCGACCCACCAGGCGCTGGACCTGCTGGCGGCTTCCACCGAGGCCTCCGACACACCGGCCGCCACCAAGCGGGCCGCTTGACGCCGGCACCCGTCGCCGCCCGCGAGCCTCGGGCGGCCGGATGACGATCTCCATCGACGATTTTCTGCGGGTCGACATTCGCGTGGGCACCATCGTCGAGGCGGTGCCCAACGAGGCCGCACGCAAGCCGTCATATCGATTGCTGGTCGATTTCGGGCCGGAGATCGGCCGCAAGCGGAGCTCGGCCCAGCTGGTCGCGAATTATCGGGTCGAGGATCTGGTCGGTCGGCAGGTGGCGGCGGTCGTCAACTTCCCGCCCCGCCAGATCGCCAAGACCGTGTCGGAGGTGCTGGTGCTGGGCTTTCCCGACGCCGACGGCGAGGTCGTTCTGGTGGCCGTCGAGCGGCCGGTGCCGAACGGCGGCCGGCTTTACTGAGCGTGAAGCGCAGCGGTAGCTGCCAGCATAGCCGATCTCCCGGACAGAGCGGCGACGTTAACCGTTTCTAGCGTATTCTTTGATAGCTGTGCCCACCCGGCCTGCAAGGTGGAGCAC
>JAPJRA010000350.1 GCA_030824835.1 Geminicoccaceae bacterium
AGGACTTCGCCCAGCTGCTGTCGGCTTCGCTCGCCGGTGAGCCGTTCACCGGCCGGCTACGACTGCGCCCGATGGCCGGGCCGCCGCTGGTCGTGGCGGCACGCGGCCAGGTCATGGGCCGTGATCCCGACCAGTACGCGATCTGGCTGGAGGCGGGGCCGAGCGGCCACGCCTTCCTGGCGCCAGCCGACACCTTGCGCCTCCTGGCCGGCGTCAGCCGCGACTGCGTCTACGAGCTCGTTGTGGACGTCGACTGCCGCCTGCGGCTGACCTGGGCCGATTCACGGCTGGTCGAGCTCACCGGCTACCAGGTGGACGAGCTGCAGGGCATGGGCGGGTTCTTCGGCCTCGTGGCGGTGGCCGACCTGGACGGGCTGCAACGCCGCAACCAGGGCCTGCTCGCCGGGCAGACCGGGTCCATCCGCTACCGGCTGCGGCGCAAGAGCGGCGAGCTGCGCTGGGTGCAGGACACCGCCCGCGTGGAGCGGGGGCGTGACACCGACATGGTCGGTCGGGTGATCGGGACCCTGGCCGAGGTCGCTGGCGACTGGTCCACGGCGCTGCCGCTGCCGGTGCTCGAGCGGGAGGCGGCCCTGGTCGCCGAGACGCTGCAGGCGTGCCTCGCGCTCCTGGACGTCAACGGCCGCATCATCTGGGCCAGTGATCGGCCGGCTGAGCCGCTGGGGCGCCGCCTGCGCGACCATACCGGCCAGACGCTGGCGTCGCTGCTGCCCGTGAAGCTGGTCGATTCCTGGCTCGACTGGCTGGACGCGGCGACGGCGGCCCGGCAGCCGATCCGCTGTCGGCTGGGCTGGGTCGGCACCCGCGGCGAGCAGCCGGTCGAGGCCTATCTGACGGCGGTGGGTGCCGAGCTGGTGCAGGTCGTGGCCTGGCCGGCGGCTCTGGGCGAGCGGCTCACCGTTCTCGGGCCCGTGGATTCGACCCGACCGGGCGGGCTGGCCGAGGACCCGGCCGACGATGCGGCCTTCGCCGGCCAGCCGCTCGACGAGCGCGGGCTGGTGGCGCCGGGCAGCGGCGAGTCGTGGCTCAGCGCGGTCATGAACAGCGTCGCCGACGGCATCCTGCTGCTCGATCCCGTGGGCGTGATCACCTGGCTCTCGCGCTCCGCGGAAGCGATCTTCGACTGCCCGCGCGACGCGACGGTGGGCCTGGGGGTGGAGAAGCTGCTGCCGCTGACGGGCGAGCCCGGCGGCACGCTGCTGGAGCGGCTGCAGGCGCAGCCCGCGGTCCGCGCGCAGCCGCTGGAGCTCACCATCCGCCGCCGCTCCGGGGAAATGGTGCCGGTCGAGGTGGAGAGCAGCGTCGTCGAGTATCGTGGCCGGCGGATGATCGTGCTGGTGGTGCGCGACCTGACCGGGCGGCGGCAGACCGAGGAGACGCTGCGCAGCCTGGCCTACCACGATCCGCTGACCGGGCTGCCGAACCGGCTGCTGTTCCACGACCGGCTGGCGCAGGCGATCGAGCGGGCCCGCCGCGCCCGGCAGCTGCTCACCGTGATGCTGGTCGATCTCGACCGGTTCAAGCTGATCAACGATTCCCTGGGGCTGGAGACCGGCGACCAGATCATCAAGGGTGTTGCCGAGCGGCTGGTGCAGACGCTGCGCAAGAGCGACACGGTGGCGAGGCTGGGCGGCGACGAGTTCATGCTCTTGCTGCTGGGCACCAACGGTGCCGAGGCCGCGGCCAGGGTGGCGCAGAAGGTGCTGGAGGTGCTGGGGCCGCCCTTGCAGGTCGACAGCCACGAGCTCACCACCAGCGCCAGCATCGGCATCGCGCTGTTCCCGCACGACGGCGACGATGCCGACAGCCTGATCAAGAATGCCGACAACGCGCTCAGCCGGGCCAAGGAGCAGGGCCGCAACCACTATCAGTTCTACACCGACGACATGAACGCGGCCGCGTTCGAGCGGCTGATGCTGGAAAGCCGGCTCAGGAAGGCGCTCGAGCAGGGCGAGTTCGTGATCTACTACCAGCCCAAGGTCAGCCTCGCCGACGGCTCGGTGATCGGCGTCGAGGCGCTGCTGCGCTGGTTCCACCCCGATCTGGGGCTGGTGCCGCCGGCCGAGTTCATCCCGCTCGCCGAGGAGACCGGCCTGATCGTGCCGATCGGCGCCTGGGTGCTGCGCACGGCCTGCGCCCAGGTCCGGCGCTGGCATCGTCTCGGCCACGGCGGGCTGGAGCTAGCCGTCAACCTCTCGGCCCGCCAGTTCCAGGAGAAGAACCTGGTCGGCATGATCGCCGCGGCCGTCGAGGAATCGGGCCTGCCCGCGGGGTTGCTGGAGCTGGAGCTGACCGAGAGCGTGGTGATGCGCGATGCGCCCGAGGCCGCGCGCCGGCTCAAGGACCTGACCGCCCTCGGCATCCGCCTCGCCATCGACGATTTCGGCACGGGCTACTCGTCACTGGGCTACCTGAAGGCGTTCCCGATCAGCACGCTCAAGATCGACCGCTCGTTCGTGCGCGACGTCGACCGCGACCCCAACAGCGCCGCCCTGGCCCAGGCAATCATAGCACTGGCGTCCAGCCTCAAGCTCAAGGTCGTGGCCGAGGGGGTCGAGACCAAGGAGCAGCTGGACATCCTGCGCGGCTGTGGCTGCCAGGAGCTGCAGGGCTACGTCTTCAGCCGGCCGCTGCCGCCCGAGGAGCTGCTGCTGCTCCTGGAGCAGGGCCGGCGGCTGGCGCTCTGAGCGGCCTCAGCCTTCGACCTTGCCTGCCCCGCTGGCGGGCACGGGCTGGCAGCGGTCCAGCGACCCTTCCGCGCAGATCGTCTTGCCGTCGGTCCAGCGGGCGCCGGAGAAGTCGGTGCGCAGCAGGTCGGCTCCTTCCAGCACGGCCCCGGTGAGGTCGGCGTCGCGCAGGTTGGCCTGGAACAGCCGCGCCGTTCGCAGGCTGGCACCTACCAGCTTGGCGCCGCTGAGGTCGGCGCTGGTGAAATCGGCCTGGACCAGGTCGGCACCGCTGAGATCGACCTCCACCAGCGTGGCCGAGACGAACTTCGCCCGCCGTGCCTGCACGTTGCTCAGGTTCGACCGGGATAGGTCGGAGCGCTTGAACGAGCTGTCGCGCAGATCGCTCCCGGTCAGATCGACGCCGCTCAGGTTCTCGCCGTCGAGCAGGCAGCGCCGCCACGACGCGCCGGGCGCGGCGGCATCGGTACAGGCCGCCATGGCGGCCGGCGCCGCGAGCAGGGCTGCCAGGGTGGCGATCAGAAGGGCGAGCGGCCGCTGCATGGCCATGTTATTCCTTTTCGAAAACCTGGGCGAAGCTCGCGCGTAAGCCTTCATCCAGTTCCGCGAAGCTCGCGGGCACTCCCAGAGCGTGCAGCGACGTTACACCATATTCACTGATGCCGCAGGGAACGATTCCCTGGAAATGCTCGAGCTGCGGGCAGAGATTGATGGCAAGCCCGTGATAGCTCACCCAGCGCCTAACCCGGACGCCGATGGCGCCGATCTTGGCCTCGCTGCCATCCGGCAGCACCACCCAGATGCCGATGCGGCCGGCGCGGCGCTCGCCCTGGACCCCGAAGCCGGCGAGGGTCAGGATCGCCAGCTCCTCGAGCTGGTGCACGTAGCGCCTGATGTCGCCGCCGCGCCGCTTCAGGTCGAGCTGCACGTAGGCGATCCGCTGCCCGGGCCCATGGTAGGTGTACCGGCCGCCGCGGCCGGCCGCGTAGACCGGGAACCGGGCGGGGTCCAGAAGCTCGTCGACGGCGGCACTGGTGCCGGCCGTGTAGAGGGGAGGGTGCTCGAGCAGCCAGACCAGCTCGGGCTCGCCCTGGTCGCGGATCCCGCCGACCCGCCGCTCCATCGCCGCCAGCGCTTCGGGGTAGGGGACGAGTGCCTCGCTGGTCCGCCACTCGACGGGGGGGAAGTCGGACGCTTGCAATGCCGATCCTTCTTTGTTACTCCGCGCGGGCCGGTGGGGCTCCCCGCCGAACGTCACATAATGCGGTCGTGGCGGAATTGGTAGACGCGCCAGGTTGAGGGCCTGGTGGCCGAAAGGCCGTGGAAGTTCGAGTCTTCTCGACCGCACCATATGTGATTGAAAAAAAGCCTTATCGTCAGCATGTCAGGAGGCCGGTGCCGGTATTTGGCGCCGCGCTGTCCTGGGCTGGCGACGTTCAGGCTAGGATGACATCTGGCGACAGGCTCGCCATCGCCGTCCGACGGCTGCCGCCGTCCGCGACGCGCTGAAGGTGGGCCAGGGTGTCGGCAAGGACAGCGTCCAGAACATAGCGAGAACGCCGACCGCGAAAAAACGCCGGCCTTGCGGCCGGCTGCGCTCTAGGCACCAAGCAAATGCAACCTAAGGGTCCGCCTCCAGAGAGCTACAGCACGGGACCTTTGTCAACCATCGGTGCAAATAGACGGCCGATTTCCGACTCCGCCCTCGCTACGTCCGCGACGGCTTGGCCAAGCGCCGACAAGGTCGCTCGCTCGATGCCAAGGTGGCCGCGAAGGATGTCGAAAGAGAGATCCGCTTGCTCCTGCCGCCCGATTCGTTCCTCTCGGTGCAGGCGAGTATCCGATTCCGATCAGGCAGCATCGTGATGGTCGGCACCGTCAGCACGAGGGCGTAGTGATCGCCCTTGGTGATGTTCAGCCGGAACCAATCCTGAGCGGCAACTGCTCGCACTCACTTTGAATGCCCGCCCGGGGGCGCCAGGCCCGTCAGACCCAATATCATCCACTCACGCATGTTTCTCTTTTCCCGTGCTGAGCAATAACATTTCAATATGGCGCGCGAGCCCTAGCGGGGTCGCTCGGCTACAACGACCTGAAGGGGAACCGAGCCTCGAGCAGGCCTGAATTCCCGGGGGCAGGGTCATACCGTCTGGCGCCATGCGCGATATGCACATGGCTGGGGCACGGCCCAGGCCGTGGGCTTCGAGGTCGCAGCCTCTTGTCGCCAGCCCTGCTCGCACCTTGACGGCGATAGCTGCGCGTGCAGATAATAAGCGTGCTTAATATATCGTTGGCTTAGGAT